>JAPFFX010000162.1 GCA_026645375.1 Citricoccus sp. WCRC_4
TCGCGGAGCTGGGACCGGAGTGGACGGTGCTGCACGCGGTGCCGGTCGGGGCGAAGGCCTCGGACATCGACCACGTGCTGATCGGCCCGGGCGGCGTGTTCACGCTCAACACCAAGCACCACGCCGGGCAGAAGGTGTGGGTCGGCCGGCACGCGGTCCTCGTCGCAGGCCAGAAGAAGCACTACCTCTCGCACGCCCGGCACGAGGCGGCCCGGGCGGAGAAGCTGCTGACGGCCGCCGTGGGTGAGCCCGTGTCGGTCACCCCCATCGTGGTGTTCGTGGGGCCGAAGCATCTGATCATCAAGCAGTCTCCGGCCGGGATGGTCGTGTGCACCGACCGCTCGCTGCTGCGCTGGTTGCGTCGGCGCCGTCCGGTTCTTCCCGAGGAGCGGGTCGTCCGCATCACCGCTGCGGCCGCTCTACCGAGGACGTGGCACCGGAACCCGACGCCACCCGAGGTGGAACCAGCGGTCCTGCAGGAGCGCTTTGCCGCCCTCCGCACGTCCGTGCGGTCTGCACGACGACGACGGCGGCTGTGGGCGCTCGGGCTGCTCGGTGGGGGAGGGGCGGCCGTTGTCAGTCAGGCGTCAGAGGTCCTGAACGGGCTGGTCAACGCGGGCCTGTCCTGAGCGGGCTGGTCAACGCGGGCCTGTCCTGAGCGAGGAACGGCGCCGGTGAAGTCGTCACACACCCGAGGCCCAAAATCCCTCGCCCAGTGGGCGGAGTAATGGCCGAACGGACGGCGCTACAGGGCCCAAGGCGGGCCGAAACGCCGTCACGAAACAAAGTCAATCGGTGACCGCGCGCCAGACTCATTGCTTCCACGAGCCGATAGCCTTTGCGCATGCGAAACCATGTGGACGCCGACGCCGACGCCGTGCCCGAAGCCTCAGAGCCCGCTGATGCGACGACACTTGAGAAGCTCAGCGCCCGCGGCGTGCAGGTGGCCGAGACGGTGCTCAACGTTGGGGTCGACGGCAAAGGCCCGTGGAAGGGCTCGGTCCAGGTCGCGGAGCAGCATCTGGCCAGGCACGGCGACGTCGAGAAGGCCATCCAGCGCCTCATTGCAACCCACGTGCGGCTCACCTCCAGCTCCGGCTTCCTGTCCGGGTTGGGCGGACTGATCACCTTGCCTGCCACCCTGCCCGCAGACTTCACCGCGCTGTGGCTGTCCCAGGCGCGTTTGGCGGGCGCGATCGCCCACCTGCGCGGGTACGACGTCCGGTCCGAGGAGGTGCGCTCCGTGGTCCTGATCTCGCTGATCGGCTCCTCGGCGGCTGAGGTGCTGTCCGCCGCAGGAGTCGAGATCGGCACCAAAACGGCCATCGGTGTGATCAAGAAGGTTCCCGGCCAAGTGATGATCGAGATCAACAAGAAGGTGGGGTTCCGCCTGGTCACGAAGGCCGGATCCAAGGGCATCGTGAACCTCACCAAGCTCGCGCCCGTTGCCGGCGGCATCGTCGGTGGGGGTGTCAACTTCGCCAGCACCCGCGCTGTCGGCACATGGGCGAAGTCCAACTTCCCGGACGACCGCGCGGTCCACCTATAGCGATTTCAGGACATGCAGACCGGCCGCCCGGTCATGTCCGAGCCGCGGTCCGTGCCTCATCCGGTTGCTGGTCGCGGGGCACAGCCGCGGCCCGATGGGCCGGCGTAGGCCTGGACGATGTCCAGCCAGACGTCGGCGCTGGAGCCCTCGGCGGTGACGTCGCAGTCCCGGCGGTGCCGCCGCCGCGCCGCCAGGAGGGCGAAGTCCTGGGCCGTGCCGTGCACGCGTTGGGCGGCATCGGGCGGTCCCCAGGTCCCAGAGGTCGTCCCCGTATGGGAACTCCACTCGGAACGGCTCGGCGGCCGGCGCAGTCGACGACGTCGGGAGCGGCAACGGCGTCACCCTGGAGCGCTCTGCCTGCGCCACGCCAACAACCTCGAGTCGGTGCGCACCTACGAGGGCACCGACGCGGTCCACACCCTCATCCTCGTCCGGCACCTCACCGGTGTCCCCGCATTCCGTCGACCCGTCGGCGGCTGAGGTCGCTCTGGCTCATCCCAGCCGGTGTCTCTACGCTGTGAATGAGAGTTGAAGGCACTTTCGACGTCGACGAAAGACTTCCACGAAGGACGAATGAAGGGATCGGCCGCCATGAGCGTGGAACGCGGTGAGGCGAAGGGACGGAGCCTCCAGCGCCGTGCCCACGGCCCCAAGGCGCCCCGCATTCTCACGTCGGGTGCCGTTCGTGGTCTGCGGGGGGTCGTGCCCGGCGTGGAGGGGTACGTCGTGCTGTCGAAATCCGTCCCCGGACGCCCGCTCTCCGTCCCGTCGGCCCTCGGAGCGGCAGCCCTCCGGGCGCTGTCCAGTGAGCAACCGAGGCCTGCCACCGCGGACGAGGTGTACCGGGGGATGACCCCGTCCCGGGAGAGCACCGGCTGGGGCAAGGAGTTGGCTGAGGACCGGGAGAGCATCGTCGCCGAGAACCCGTGGGAAGGTCGATGAGGGCGCTGCTGGACACCAGCATTCTGATCTCGTTGCTGGACCCGGCCGAGGCAACACCTGACCTGAGCGGCTTCACCGAGTTCATGATCAGCTCGTTGTCACTCTCGGAGATGCACATGGGAGTTGCGGCAGTTGCGTCGGATCCCGTCAAGAAGGCCATGAGGGAGGTCGAGCTCGCAAGAACGCGGGCCACTTTTGGCGCTGGCATTCCCTACGACGACCGATGCGCCCTGGCCTTCGGTGTGGTGGTGGAGGAGGCGGTCAGGGCGGGTGCCTCGTACCGGAAAAATGTCGTCGACAGGATGATCGCGGCGACGGCCATGGTGCACGGCCTCACCCTGGTCACTCGCAACACGGCTGATTTCAAACGCCTGGGGAGGTTGGTGCAGGTAGAGGAGCGCTGACCGCTGACCGCCGGGTGGAGCCGGAGATGAATTGCCGGGCGAGGCCTGGGCGACGTCCAGCCAGGCGTCGGCGTCGGGGCCCTCGGCGGTGAGGTCGCCGTCCTGGCGGTGCCTGCGACGGGTCGCCAGCAGGGTGAAGTCCAGGTCGCTCCCGCGCACACGCTGGGCGGCGGCGGGCAGTGGACGCAGCAGGTCCTCGAGGAACCCGCGGTCGGCGGGGGACAGGGGGCCGACGGCGACGACGTCGTCGCCGCTGCCGGCGGTTCAGGTGCGGCGGCCCAGGCGGGCGGCGAAGTCGTCCAGGGCGGTGATGACGTCCTCGGCGAGCCACACGCGGTTGCGCCGGTTGGCGCTGGCCGGGGTGAGAACGCCGGCCGCCAGGAGCTGGTCGATGGCTCGTTGGGCGGCCGGCTGGGAGACGCGGGCGTGGTCCTGGACCCAGCGCACCGTCACGGCGGGTTGGCGGATCAGCATCGGCAGCACCCGCCAGACCGCCGCGTCCCGCCGGGCCGTGACCGTGTCCTGCCACCGGGCGTAGGCGGCGGTGAGCTCTTCGGCCAGTGCCCGTCCGTGATCGACTCCGATCAGGGCGGCGTCGGTGAAGCGACTCACGATCGGCACCGGGTCCCCGTCCCGGTAGGCCGTCAGTGCCTGGAAGTAGGAGGCGGTGTCGGTGAGCAGTCCGGCCGAGACCGGCACGGTCATCCGCCGCGTCGCCCCGGCGGCGTGCAGCAGGGCGTGGACGAGGACCCGGCCGGTGCGCCCGTTGCCGTCGGCGAACGGATGGATGGTCTCGAACTGGGCGTGGGCGATCGCCGCCTGGGGCAGGACCGGCAGGTCGGTGCGGGCGCAGTAGGCCAGCAGGTCCTCCATCGCGCCGGGAATTCGGTCCGCGTGAGGAGGGACGAAGGAGGCCGTGTGCGGAGTAGGAGCTCCAGCACCGATCCACACCGGAGAGACGCGGAACCGGCCCGGGGTCAGGCGGTCGTGGCCGGCCATGAGGGCGCGGTGGGCGGCCAGGATCGAGTCCACGCTGAGGTCCTCGGCCATCGCGGAGGTCGTCCGCATGGCGGCGACGTTGGCGGCGACCATCTGGGCGTTGGGCCCGGTCCTCTCGCCCACAGTGGCCAGGGCGAGGGCCTTGGCCCCGGCCGTGACGTTCTCGATCTGGGAGGACGAGGCCGACTCGGTGCGCAGCAGCACCGCCGCCAAGGGAGCCAG
>JAPFFX010000178.1 GCA_026645375.1 Citricoccus sp. WCRC_4
GCGGCAGGACGACCGAGGCGGTGCCGCCGCCGGCGAGGGCCTCGATCGAGTCGGCCACGCCGCCCTGGCGGATGGCGGCTCCGAAGGCGCCGCCGGCCGAGGTGATGAGGATGATCACCCCGCCCCGGCCAGGGCCGATCGGACGGCGTCGGCCAGCGAGGCCCGTCCCATGCCGGGGCGGGCGGCGAGCGTGGCCAGGGCCACGGCGGCGGCCAGGGAGAGGGCGACGTTCTTGTCGCCCAGGGTCCGGATGGCCGGGGAGAGGGCCGAGGCCGGGACCCTCTGGCGTTTCGATGACCGACCGCTGCGGTGGGTCTGATGTGGTGAGAAGTCTGTGTACCAGGACGTCGCCATCCCGCAGTGGCAGTGCGGCCGACAGGGAGGGTCCGCGGGTGGCGGATCTCTCGTCCCGGCACCTGCCGTCGGGGTGGCCTGTCGGTAGACTGGTCGGGTCGAAGGGGAGTAGTTCCCACCCGCTCCGTCAGGGGCGGTTGCTGAGGTGCGTCGACATACTGGCTTCCTCCTATGGGAGGCCCGGCGCCCCACCCGGATGCCGATGTGGTCCGGGCGAGCGAGACCTTCGGCCAGACACCGCTCTGGCCGAGGTCTGCCCCCATGGGGGTCACGCCGGTCGGGGCCTTGCTTGGAGGAACTCGATGGACAACCCGCACGACACCAGCCCGACCACGCCCCCAGTGATGGAGCCCACCCGGGAGCAGGTCCGGCGTTGGCGGAGGTATCTGGCCGATGAGATCGCCGAGGGGCAGGTCTACCGGCAGATCGCCCACCGCAAGCACGGCCCCGAGCGGGACATCCTGCTGGGGCTGGCCGAGGCCGAGCGGCGCCACGAGGACCACTGGCGCGCCCTGCTGGGCGAGCACGCCAGGAACCCGCCGCCGCCGTCCCCGCACCGCACGCTGCTGCGGTGGCTCGCCAAGGTCTTCGGGTCCGTGTTCGTGCTGGCCCTGGCCCAGCGGGCCGAGTCCGACTCCCCCTACGCCAAGGACCAGCACGCCACCCCCGCGATGGTCGCCGACGAGGCCATCCACGAGGAGGTCGTCCGCGGCCTGGCCTCCCGGGGCCGGGAGAAACTGGCCGGGGGCTTCCGCGCCGCGGTGTTCGGGGCCAACGACGGGCTGGTGTCCAACCTGGCCCTGGTGCTGGGCATCGGCGCCACCGGGGTCGCCCACCAGGTGGTGCTGTTCACCGGCATCGCCGGGCTGCTGGCCGGGGCGCTGTCCATGGCCGCCGGGGAGTTCGTCTCCGTGCGCTCCCAGCGCGAGCTGCTCGAGGCCTCCTCCCCCACCCAGGTCACCCTCGAGGCCGCCGAGCACCTGGACCTGGACCAGAACGAGCTGGTGCTGGTCTACCGGGCCCGCGGGATGGACGAGCAGGACGCCGTCCACCGCGCCCAGGAACGCCTGGGCTACTTCGACTGTGACTGCAACCCCTCGTTCTCGGCACGCCCCGACGGCTCCCAGGGCCCGGTGGACCGGTCCGGGGACTACGCCGAGATCGGCAACCCCTGGTCGGCGGCCGGCTCCTCCTTCCTGTTCTTCGCCTCCGGGGCCATCATCCCGGTCATCCCCTACCTGTTCGGCCTCGGCGGGACCCCCGCCATCGCCCTGGCCACCGTCCTGGTCGGGATCGCCCTGCTGTTCACCGGCGGGGTGGTCGGACTGCTCTCCGGCGCCTCACCCCTCAAGCGCGGGATCCGCCAACTACTCATCGGCTACGGCGCCGCCACCGTCACCTACCTCCTCGGCCTGCTCTTCGGCACCAGCGTCGCGTGACAACGCCGGCCCCGTCATGGCCGCGCGTACGGGCGATGGAAGGCCGTCACCGAGGGAGACTGGGAACATGCCCGACGCACTGACCACCCTGCACGGCCCGCCCGGCCGGATCCTCCTGGTCGGTTGCGGGAAGCTGGGCACCCGCCTGGGACAGGGCCTGACAGCGGTCGGCTGGGACGTCTTCGCGCTCCGTCGCGACACGGCCTCCCTGCCTGCCGAGTTCTCCGCCCTCGCCGTCGACCTGCGCGATCCGGTCCCACGTGCCTTGCCGGACGTGGATGCCATGGTGATCACCCTGCCCCCCGGGACGCAGGACACTGAGGGCCAGCCGGACGGCTACCGTGCCTCACTCCACCACCTCGCCGCGGCCCTGCCCCGCGTGCCACGGCGGGCCGTGTTCGTATCCTCCACCCGGGTGTTCGAAGGACACGCGGACGGCCGGGTGCTCACCGAAGCGGATGCGCCCGCCCCGGTCACCGCACGCGGCAGGGCGCTTCTCGACGGGGAGCTCCTGGCCGCCGACCTGTTCGACGCGCATGTCGTCCGACCGGCTGGTATCTACGGGCCCGGCCGGACGATGCTCGTACGGAAGGTCATCGAGGGCGTCCCGGTCCAGTACGCCAGGCGCACCAACCGCATCCACGAGGCCGACCTGGTCCGCGCCCTGGAGACGCTGCTCGGCGCCGCGGATCCGCCGCGGTTCCTGCATGCCGTCGACCAGGGCCCCGTCCTGCTGGGTGAGGTCGTCACGTACATTGCCCGTCAGTTGGGGCTCCCGGCGCCCCCGAGGGCCCAACCGGAGGCCACCAGCGGCACCATCCTCGACGGCGATCGCCTCCTCGGGCTGCTGGGCGCCTTGACGTACCCGACCTTCGAGGCCGGCTACGCCCACGTGATCACCACCTGCCCCGACGGGACGGCTTCCCGGCCCCAGGACGGCACCGATCACTGAATAGCTCTGTGACCGTGGTCGCCGCCGCGGCCTGACCGACCACAGCTGACGCAGGGTGAGAGCAACCGCTGGACAGGGATGCCTCCCTCTCCCCGGCTGGGCGTCAGGAGACGAGGTTGGTGGCCGCTTCGGACATGTGCGCGAAGACGACCTCCGACGCCTCGGCGGGATCGCCGGTGGTGATGGCATCGACGAGGGCGGCGTGGCGGTCGACCTTCATGTTCCCCACCGCCTTGTCCATACCCGCCCACATGAACGACATCCGAATGGAACCCTCCAGGGACTTCCACGTGTGCAGGAGGGTGCTGTTCTTGCTGAGCTGGCACAGGGTGCGGTGGAAGTCGAGGTCCGCCTCGATGCGTTCCTCCAGCGAGTCGTCGGCGGTGTCCTCCATGTGCTGGACCGCCTTGCGGAGCACCGCAACGGCCTCGTCGCGGTCGTCGCTCTCGGCCAGGGTGCGGACCGCCAGGGCTTCCAGGGCCGCGCGCACCGAGAAGATGTCCTGGATCTCCTTGATGTCGAGGGTGCGCACGGACAGCCTTCCGCGCGGACCGGCCTCGACGAGTCCCTCCTGCTGGAGTTGGCGCATCGCCTCACGGAGGGTGCCGCGGCTGATCTGCAGTTGTTCCGACAGCTCGGTCTCGACAAGATGCGTGTCCGGGGGCAGTTCTCCGGAGGTGATGGCACGGCGCAGGGCGGTCAGGGCCTGCTGACGCAGGTTCGTCTTCGCCAGTCCTGCAAGGCCTGCTGTCTGGATGCTCATGGTTAGTCCTTGGCTGGGAGGCGCGGGAGGGGGCGTGCTGTTCCGATCATACGAGCCCGTCAACTGTTGACGCAGGGCTGGTGGATGGCCGGGGGATGGAAGGCGCCCCCCGGAGGGATGTGCCGGGGATGTTCGTGGGGCGCTCCCGGAGTAACGGGGAGGAGGCCAACCCGTCCAGCGGGCTGGCCTCCCGGTCTCCTCGGGCCCGGGCCGCGACGGTGCTCCGCCGAGCCCGGGGAAAGAAGGTCAGGCGTGCGCTGGGGCCGGCTGGGTGGCTGCGGCCTCCTCGGCCAGGCGGCGCTCCGTGGGGCCCCAGGTCTCCCGGGTGAGCAGGGCGGCGACGAGCCCGATCAGGGCGTAGGTGGAGAACAGCAGCGCCGGGCCCATCCATCCCAGCCAGATGTACAACAGGGTGGTGATGAAGGGGGTGAACCCTGAGACCATCGCCGAGATCTGGTAGGCCAGGGACGCGCCGGAGGATCGGGTCTGTGCCTGGAAGAGCTCGGGGAACCACGGCCCCTGGACGCCGGCCAGGGAGTTCTGGCAGATCGCGTAGGCGATGACGATGGTGATGAGGATGAGGATGAACATCCCGGTGTTGGCCATCAGGAACATGGGGATACCGAAGGCGGCCGCGAAGGCGCACGCAGCGATGTAGACGGGGCGGCGGCCGACCCGGTCGGTGAGCCGGGCCCAGCCCATGGTGGCGAAGATGCCGAAGCCGGCGGCCACGCACAGGGCCGTGAGGGTCTCGACGTTGGTGGCCAGTTCATTGGTGTGCAGGTAGGAGATCATGTAGGTCACCGACACCGCGTAGCCGGCGGTCTCGGCCACCCGCAGGGCGATGCCGCGCACGATATTGCGCCAGTCGTCCTTGATGACCTGGAGGATCGGATTCTTCACGATCGCCCCATGCTCCTTGACGTCGTCGAACACCGGGGACTCCGGGACCTTGGCGCGGATGATCAGGCCCACGGCCACCAGCACGATGGAGGCCAGGAAGGGGATGCGCCAGGCGAGGCTGCCCTCGAGGTTGGCGCTGGCCAGGAAGACCAGGTTGGCCAGCAGCAATCCGACCGGGAACCCCGCCTGGACGATGCCGGTGAACTTGCCCTTGGCCTTCCAGGGGGCGTGTTCGTAGCTCATGAGGATGGCTCCGCCCCACTCGGCCCCGAAGGCCAGGCCCTGGACCACGCGCACGACCACCAGCAGGATCGGGGCCAGGATGCCGATCTGGGCGTAGGTGGGCAGCAGGCCGATGAGGAAGGTGGCCAGCCCCATGACGATCAGCGAGGTGACCAGCACCGGCTTACGGCCGACCTTGTCACCGAGGTAGCCGCCGATGATGCCGCCCAGCGGGCGGGCTGCGAACCCGACGCCGAGGGTGGCGAAGGACGCCAGGGTGGCGGTGACCGGGTCGGCACCGGGGAAGAAGGCGGGGCCGAAGTACAGGGCGGCGGCGGTGCCGAAGCCGATGAAGTCGTAGGTCTCGATGACCGCGCCCACGCCGGAACCCACGGCGACGCGCTTGGCGTCCTTGGTGCCGTGGACCGGTCCGCGCATCTGGAGCGTCTCAGTGCTCATCTGTGATCCTTAGTCTGTTGACTGTTAACAACGAGTACGACTAGTGTGAGGGACACCACAGTCACTGTCAACAGTCAGCAGTGGATCCATTCTTCCGGAGGGGCGACGTCCCTCGGAGCCCGAGGGATCTCGACGACCGGACCGTGGCGAGTCTGTTCCCGAAACCACATGAGGTGAGTCTGATGCCATCGACAACAAAAGGCGTAGTAGTCGACGCCGAACGGCTGCAACGCATAAAGTAGGCGGCCTATCGCATCCGGACCAATGACCTGGTACAGGGCGAGGTCCAGGGGCAGGGTTACTTCGGACAGGCCCTGGACATCGCGGACGTG
>JAPFFX010000225.1 GCA_026645375.1 Citricoccus sp. WCRC_4
CAGGAGATCCCACCGACCCTGAACCCGAACAAGGAGACCCCATGAGCAACAATCCCGATGAGATCCGCGCCGACATCGAGCGCACCCGGCACGAGCTCAGCGCCGACGTGGACGCGCTGGCGGAGAAGGCCAGCCCCACCCGTGCCGTCCACCGGCAGGGCGACCGCGTCCGCGAGCGCATGACCAACATCAAGGAGTCCATCATGGGCAGTCCCGTCGACCCGTATTCCGCCCGGTCCGAACCCGGGCTCAGGGACCGCGCCCAGGGCATGGCCGAGGATGCCGCCCACGAGGTGCAGCACCGCGCCGAGGACGCCGTGCACGCCGTCCAGCAGGCCCCCGCCCGGGTCCGCCGCGGCACGCGCGGCAATCCGTTGGCGGCCGGGCTGATCGCGCTGGGGGCGGGCTGGCTCATCGGCTCCCTGATCCCGGCCTCACCCGCCGAGCAGGAGGCGGCCGAGAAGGTCAAGGACCGGGCGGCACCGGTGGTGGATGAGGCCAAGTCCGTGGCGCAGGAGATGGGCGAGAGCCTCAAGCCACAGGCCCAGGAAGCGGCGGCGTCCGTCAAGGACACCGCAACGACCGGCGTGGAGCACGTCAAGGCCGAGGGCCAGGACAAGGCGGGCCAGCTCAAGGACGAGTCCGCCGAGTCGGCACGCCAGGTCAAGGGAACCACGGAGCGCTACTGATACGGCGCTGAGCCGTCCGGCTCGTCCCGTCGGACCCGGGGCATCGACGCATCAGCGCCGGTGCCCCGGGGGGCCTCCACTTTCGTAGACTCACCTGCGTGAGCCCACTCGACCGCGCCCCCGACCGTACCCCCGTGCCCACCGGCACGGGTCTGACCCTGGAGGACACCGCCCGGCACGCCCCGGGCGACCAGGAGCTGCCCGCCGTGCACCGCACCCGGGCCGGGTTCCGGGCGGCGCTCGCGGAGAAGGTGCACGCGGCCGTCCTCTCCGGGGTGCCGGCACCCACCGTGGGCCTGGTCCCCACCATGGGCGCCCTGCACGGCGGGCATGCCGCGCTGGTCCGGCAGGCCCGGTCGGAGACCGACATCGTGGTGGCCTCCGTCTTCGTCAACCCGCTGCAGTTCGGCGACCCCGCCGACCTGGACAACTACCCACGCACGCTCGAGGCGGACCGTGAGATCCTCGGCGCGGAGGGGTGTGAGCTGGTGTTCGCCCCGGACCTGGCGGAGATGTACCCCGGTTACCCGGACGCCCCGATCGTCACGGTCTCCGCCGGGCACATGGGCGAGGTGCTCGAGGGCGCCAGCCGGCCCGGTCACTTCGACGGCGTCTGCACCGTCGTCGCCAAGCTCTGGCACACCGCCCTGCCGCCGGCACCGGCGCGGCTGCTCAGCTACTTCGGGCAGAAGGACGCCCAGCAGCTGGCCGTGCTGCGCCGCATGCGCGCGGACCTGGACTTCGACCTGGAGATCCGGGCCGTGCCGCTGGTGCGCTCGCCGGAGGGGCTGGCGCTGTCCAGTCGCAACACGCGACTGTCCCCGGAGGCCCTCGAGGCGGCGCTCGTGCTCTACCGGTCGCTGGGGACCCTCCGGCGGGCCGCGGAGGAAGGCCGGCCCCTCGACGTCGGCGCGGCCCGGGCGATGGTCGAGGCCGAGCCGCTGGCCGGGCTCGACTACCTCGAGGTGGTGGACCATGCCACCCTCGAGCCGCTGACCCCGGAGGAATGGGGCCGCCCGCTGGAGCGCGAGGCCCTGGCGCTGGTGGCCGCGGAATTCGCTCCCGTCCGGCTCATCGACAACATGGTGCTGCCGGCCTCGTCCTGAGGACGCGATGGGCGGCCGGCGTCCGGTTCCCGGACCCGGCGGCGCCGGGGCGCCGCCCCGGATAGGATCGGACGCAAGCCGCGGTCCGGTGCCCACCGGACCGGCACCCCGGCGCCGCTGGGCACCCGCTCCCCGGCGCCGCCGTCGACCCCCGACTGCCCCAGGAGCCCGCGTGAGCCAGACCGTGACCGCCATCAGCCAGCCGACCGCCCGCGAGGACCTGTACCGGCACGTCAACGGCGCCTGGATGGAGTCCACGACCATCCCCGCGGACCAGGGGACCTACGGCGCCTTCATGGAGCTGCGCGACGCCTCCGAGGCCGCGGTCCGCAGACTGGCCGAGGACGCCGCCGCCCACTTCTGGTCCGGTCCCGGGGCCGGCATGGAGTCCGGCCCGTTCACCGCCGGGGCCGACGACGAGGGCGCCCGCCGGCGGATCGGCGCGCTCTATGCCTCCTTCATGGACGAGTCCAGCGTGGAGGACCGTGGCCTGGAGCCGATCGTCGCCGACCTGGCCGAGATCGAGGCCGTGGAGGACGCCGAGGAGTTCCTCGAGCTCTCCGGCCGGCTGCAGCGCACCGGGGTCAGCGGCCTGATCCAGACCGGTGCCCTCAATGACGCCGGGAATCCGGAGCGCATGCTGCTGCACCTGCTCCAGGACGGGCTGGGCCTGCCGGACGAGTCCTACTACCGGGAGGAGAAGTTCGCCGAGCTGCTCGGTGACTACCGGCAGCACGTGGGCAACCTCTTCCAGCTGGCCGGCATCGGCGGTGACACCCCGGAGACCCGGGCGTACGCGGACCGCGTGGTGGACCTGGAGGTCAAGATCGCCGCCGCCCACTGGGACGTGGTGAAGTGCCGGGACGCGGTGGCCCGCTACAACCTGCTGGATCGCGCGACCCTGCTGGAGTCCTTCCCGCTGGCCGAGCGCTGGCTGGAGGGCATCGGGGCGCAGGCCTCCCGCAGCGCCGAGGTGGTGGCGTGGCAGCCGGACTTCCTGGCCGCGATGCAGCAGCTGCTGCTCGCCGAGGACCTGGAGGACTGGAAGCTGTGGCTGCAACTGCAGGTGCTGCGCTCGGCCGCCCCCTACCTGACCGAGGCCTTCGTCAACGAGCACTTCAACTTCTACGGCCGCAAGCTCGCCGGCACCGAGGAGGTCAAGCCCCGCTGGAAGCGCGGGGTGGCCTTCGTCAACGGGGCCGTGGGCGAGGACGTGGGCCGGCTGTACGTGGCACGGCACTTCCCCGAGGGCCACAAGGCGACCATGGACCAGCTCGTCTCCACCCTGCTGGAGGCCTACCGCCGGTCCATCTCCACGCTCGAGTGGATGGGGGAGGAGACCCGGCAGCGGGCGCTGGAGAAGCTGTCCATGTTCAAGCCCATGGTCGGCTACCCGGTGAAGTGGATCGACTACTCCTCCCTGGAGGTGGACCCCGAGGACCTGGTGGCCAACGTGCGCGCGGCCTCCGCGTTCGAGTTCGAACGGGACCTGGCCAAGATCGAGACCGGCCCGGATCCCGAGGAATGGCACATGACCCCGCAGACGGTCAACGCCTACTACTCCCCGCTGGAGAACGCGATCGTCTTCCCCGCGGCCATCCTGCAGCCGCCGTTCTTCGACCCCGGCCGTGACCCGGCCGAGAACTTCGGGGCCATCGGCGCCGTCATCGGCCACGAGATCGGCCACGGCTTCGACGACCAGGGGTCCCAGTACACCGGGGACGGCACCCTGCGGAACTGGTGGACCGACGGCGACCGCGCCGCCTTCGAGGAGCGCACCGCGAAGCTCGTGGAACAGTTCGAGGTGCTGCGTCCCACCGAGGCCCCGGAGCACTGCGTCAACGGCCGGCTCACCCTGGGTGAGAACATCGGTGACCTGGGCGGACTGGGCATCGCCTACAAGGCGCTGGAGATCTGGCGGGAGGAGAACGCCGACGCCGGCCGCACCGGTGACACCGCCGGCTCGGTCCGGGCGACCGGTGCGGGGGGAACGGCCGGCCGGTCCGAGGCGACCGGTCGCCCGGTCGGGGCCCACCCGCAGGCCGGGGGGCCGGCGGAGGCCTCCGAGGCCGAGGAGGCCCGGGTGGAGCAGGACCGCGCGTTCTTCGCGTCCTGGGCGGAGTGCTGGCGCCAGTTGTCCCGCCCGGAGACCACGATCACGCGGATCACCTCCGACCCGCACTCGCCCAACGAGTTCCGCTGCAACCAGGTGGTGAGGAACCTGGACGCCTTCCACGAGGCCTACGGGACCCGGCCGGGTGACGGCATGTGGCTGGATCCGGCCGAGCGCGTCACCATCTGGTGAGCCGTAGACTGGTTGACCGTGACGACCCAGAACTCCCCGGCCCAGCCGGCAACGGTGGACGGACAGCCCAGCGATCCCACGACCAGTGACCAGCGGCAGGTCCGCCAGGACAAGCGCGACGAGATCCTGGCCTCCGGGCGCGAGGCCTACCCGGTCGCCGTGGACCGCACGCACTCCCTGGCGCGCGTCCGGGCGGACTTCCCGGACCTGGAGCCGGGCGCCGAGACCGGCCAGCGGGTCGGCGTGGCCGGGCGCGTGGTGTTCCTGCGCAACACCGGCAAGCTCTGCTTCGCCACGCTGCAGGAGGGTGGCGACGACGGCGCCGGCGCCCGGTTGCAGGTCATGGTCTCGCTGGCCAACGTGGGCGAGGAGTCCCTCGCGGACTGGAAGCACCTGGTGGACCTGGGCGACCACATCGCCGTCCAGGGCGAGGTGATCGCCTCCCGCCGCGGGGAGCTGTCCATCATGGCCGACGGCTGGCAGATGGCCTCCAAGGCGCTGCGTCCACTGCCCGTGCTGCACGCCGGGCTCAACGAGGAGACCCGGGTGCGCCAGCGCTACGCGGACCTCATCGTGCGCCCCGAGGCGCGGCAGATGGTCCACACCCGGGCCGCGATCATCCGCTCCATCCGGCGCACCCTCGAGGACCGCGGTTACGTGGAGGTGGAGACCCCGGTCCTCCAGCTGATCCACGGCGGCGCCCATGCCCGTCCGTTCGAGACCCACCTGAACGCGTTCGACCAGGGGATGACCCTGCGCATCGCCACCGAGCTCTACCTGAAGCGGGCCGTGGTCGGCGGGATCGACCGGGTCTTCGAGATCGGCCGGGTGTTCCGCAACGAGGGCGTGGACTCCACCCATTCCCCGGAGTTCACCACCCTGGAGTCCTACGAGGCCTGGGCGGACATGCACGTCATGGCCGAGCGGATGCAGGAGATGATCCTCAATGCCGCGGACGCCATCGGGGCGGGCCGCCGGATCGAGACGCCCCGCGGCGCCATCGACCTGGACGGGGAATGGCGCTGGCTGGAGGTCTACCCCGGCCTGTCGGAGGCCGTGGGCCGGGAGGTCACCCCGGACACCACGGTCGAGGAGCTGCGCGCGATCGCCGATGAGCACGCGGTGGCCTACGACGGGTTCTGGGACGCGGAGAAGCTCGTCATCGAGTTGTTCGGCGAGATCGTGGAGCCCACGCTCATCAATCCGACCTTCGTCTACAACTACCCCCCGGCCGCCCAGCCGCTGGCCCGCCCGCACCGGTCCAAGCCCGGCGTGATCGAGGCCTGGGACCTCATCATCGGCGGCATGGAACGCGGCACGGCCTTCTCCGAGCTGATCGACCCGGTCATCCAGCGTGAGCGGCTCACCGCGCAGTCGGAGGCGTCCGCCGCGGGCGACGACGAGGCGATGCAGCTGGACGACGACTTCCTGCGCGCCCTGGAGTACGGTGCCCCGCCGATGGGCGGCATCGGGCTCGGGATCGACCGCCTCGTCATGCTGTTCACCGGGGCCGGGATCCGGGAGACCATCCTGTTCCCGCTGCTCAAGCCGGAGGCCCAGGGGTCGGGCAGCTGATGGACACCTTCTGGGAGTACTTCTCCGTCCTGGCCCCCTCCGTGGGGCTGGGGCTGATCTTCTGGCTCGTCATGCGATCCCTGTTCCGGGCGGACAGCGGCGAGCGGAACGCGCGCGCCGAATTGGAGGAGCGCGAGGCGGAGGAATGGGCCCGCTTGCGGGCGGAACGCGGCTCCCGCGACAGCGCCGGTGAGGCCGCCGGGGAGACGACCGCCGGTGATTCCGGCGACGGCCGCGGAGCCGGTCCCACGACCGCTTCGTGACGGCGCATTCCCGCATTTCGCGGAGGGGATATCAGGATTCCCAACCTGTGAGTTCGCCGTGAGAGCGGAGTGCGCGTCGCCCTTCAGTTGGTAAACATAATAGGGATCCGGGATACTCTGAACTGGGCGCCGGATCGGAAGAAGGCAATAGGGATTCCCTGGTTGAGGATATCCGGACTGTCGGTGCCGGGAACATCCGTTCCGAAAGCTCCGTTGACATATCGAAGGGGAATGGCCGTGGCGCAGAAAGTAGAAGTGGTCTTGGTTGATGATCTAGACGGAACACCGGCCGACGAGACCCTCCAGTTCGCCTTGGACGGCCGGCACTACGAGATCGACCTCTCGTCCGAGCACGCGAAGGAGTTGCGGTCCACGCTCAAGCCCTACCTCCGCAAGGCCCGGGCCGTGGCCCCGCCGACCCCGGGGAACGAGGCCGCCAAGATCCGCGAGTGGGCCGCCGACAACGGCTACGAGGTCTCCCAGCGCGGCCGGTTGCACCGGGACATCGTCGAGGCCTACCGCAACGCCAAGAAGTGAGGCTGGGCGGCGCGCAGGCCTGACGCGGCCGGGGCCCCGGACCGGCGACGGGCGGTTGTTCTCCCTATGGCGAACAGCCGCCCGAACTCGTCCCCCGGTGCGTAGCATCGGAGGCACAGTCAGCGAGGAGTGTGCCCATGTTTGAGAGATTCACGGACCGTGCCCGGCGGGTGGTGGTACTCGCGCAGGAAGAGGCGCGGATGCTCAACCACAGCTACATCGGTACCGAGCACATCCTGCTCGGCCTGATCCACGAGGGCGAGGGAGTGGCCGCCAAGGCCCTCGAGTCGCTCAGCATCTCCCTGGGGGCCGTGCGCGAGCAGGTCCAGGAGATCATCGGCCAGGGCCAGCAGACGCCCTCGGGCCACATCCCCTTCACGCCGCGCGCCAAGAAGGTCCTCGAGCTGTCGCTGCGCGAGGCCCTCCAGCTGGGCCACAACTACATCGGCACGGAGCACATCCTGCTCGGCCTCATCCGCGAGGGCGAGGGCGTCGCCGCCCAGGTCCTCGTGAAGCTCGGCGCGGACCTGAACCGCGTCCGCCAGACCGTCATCCAGCTGCTGTCCGGCTACCAGGGCGGTGCCGGCGGCAAGGAGACCGCGGGAGCCGGTGTGTCCTCCGGCGGCCAGTCCGAGGGCGCCCCCGCGGGCTCCGTGGTCCTGGACCAGTTCGGCCGCAACCTCACCGCCGCTGCCCGCGAGGGCAAGCTGGACCCGGTGATCGGCCGCGCCCAGGAGATGGAGCGGGTCATGCAGGTGCTGTCCCGCCGCACCAAGAACAACCCGGTCCTCATCGGGGAGCCCGGCGTCGGCAAGACCGCCGTCGTCGAGGGCCTCGCGCAGGACATCGTGCGCGGCGACGTGCCCGAGACGCTCAAGGACAAGCAGCTCTACACGCTCGACCTCGGCAGCCTCGTCGCCGGCAGCCGCTACCGCGGTGACTTCGAGGAGCGGCTGAAGAAGGTCCTGAAGGAGATCCGCACCCGCGGCGACATCATCCTGTTCATCGACGAGATCCACACCCTCGTGGGTGCGGGTGCCGCCGAGGGCGCCATCGACGCCGCCAGCATCCTCAAGCCGATGCTGGCCCGCGGCGAGCTGCAGACGATCGGCGCCACGACGCTCGACGAGTACCGCAAGCACCTGGAGAAGGACGCCGCGCTCGAGCGCCGCTTCCAGCCGATCCAGGTCGCCGAGCCCACGCTGGCCCACGCGATCGAGATCCTCACGGGGCTGCGCGACCGCTACGAGGCGCACCACCGGGTGTCCATCACCGACGGCGCCCTCGTCGCCGCGGCGAACATGGCCGACCGGTACGTCAACGACCGCTTCCTGCCGGACAAGGCGATCGACCTCATCGACGAGGCGGGCGCCCGACTGCGCATCCGCCGGATGACCGCGCCGCCGGACCTGCGCGAGTTCGACGAGCGCATCGCGTCCGTCGTGCGCGAGAAGGAGTCGGCGATCGACGGGCAGGACTTCGAGAAGGCCGCGCGCCTGCGCGACGACGAGAAGAACCTGCGCGCCGAGAAGGCCAAGCGGGAGGCCGAGTGGAAGTCCGGTGACATGGACGTCATCGCCGAGGTCGACGAGGAGCT
>JAPFFX010000232.1 GCA_026645375.1 Citricoccus sp. WCRC_4
ACGCCCCGTGCGGGGCGGCGCCCGGCGTCGAGGGGCGGGACCCATCCTCGGGACCGAAGGCCACGGCGGACCAGCGCCGGGTGGAGGCGAAGGGCACCTGCGCCGAGGGCGTCTCGTCGGGGGCGTGGGTGAAGGCCTCGCGCAGGGCCAGGGCCGTGGGATTGGCATTCGCATCAGCACCGAACCAGGCCAGGACGCGAGCGCCGGCGTCGTGCGCCTCACGGGAGGCCGAGAGGTCGGTGAGCCCGTCGAAGACGACGCGGCCCTCGGTGAGCGTGCCGGTCTTGTCCAGGCAGACGGTGTCCACGCGGGCCAGGATCTCCACCGCCGGCTGTTCCTGGATGAGGACCTGGTCCTGGGCCAGCTTCAGGGCGGCCACCGCGAAGGAGATCGTGGTCATCAGGGCCAGCCCCTGGGGGATCATCGAGGTGATCGCGGCGACGGAGGCCACGACCGCGGGCTCGATCGCATCGTTCTGCAGCGCGTACGCCCAGCCGCCGATCGCCTGGACCTGGCCGTTGAGGATGATCGCCACGATCGGCACCAGGGCGATCGTGAGCCACGTGGCGACCGTGTCCAGGGCCCCGCGCAGCTCCGAGGGGATCTTGGAGAACGTGCGGGCCTCGATCGCCAGCTGCGAGGCGTGGGAGTCCGCGCCGACGGCCGAGACGCGGAACAACCCGTGCCCGGAGAGCACGGCCGAGCCGGAGAGCACCACGTCCCCGGGCAGCTTGCCCACCGCGTCGGACTCCCCGGTCAGCATGGACTCGTCGATGTCCAGGCCGTCCGCCCTCAGGATCACCCCGTCCGCGGGGACCTGGTCCCCGCGCCGCAGCACCACCGCGTCGTCCAGGACGATGTCCTCCAGTCGCACCTCCTGCCGCTCGCCCGAGCGCATGACGTGGGCGGCGTCCTGGTGCAACAGGGCGATCTGGTCCAGCTTGCGCTTGGCCGAGTACTCCTGGACCACGCCGATGATCACGTTGGCCACGGCCGCGAGGCAGAACACCAGGTCGAACCATCGGCCCAGCACGATGATCGCCACCGCGCAGGCGCCGATGGCGAGGTTGAACATGGTCAGGACGTGGACGCGCAGGATCTTCCAGATCGAGCGGGAGGTGTCCCGCGGTTGACGGTTGGTCAGTCCCTTGCCGATCCGCTCCGCGACGGCGGCCTCGTCCAGGCCGCGGGCGGCGAGGGCCTCGTCGTCGGGGCGCGCGATCGCCCCCAGCCCGCGCCGGCGCAGGTGGTGACGACGCCGCACGTCGGGGTGGTCCGTTCCGCCGGCCGCCGCCGCGGCAGGCGCGCCGGACCTGCGGGGCCGGGAGCCTGCGGGGGTGTCAGCGTGGGGGTCCGGGGGTGAGCCTGCGCCGGGGAGGTGCTGGATGGTGGCCTCCTCCGTTGCGGGTCCGCCGGTGCCGGTGCTGGCCGGGTTGCTCACGCTGATTGTCTCCCTGGGTCGGGCAGCAGGCAATGGCCAGCCGGACGGGACCCGACCTGCAGCGATGCCCTCCAATGTAGTGGCCCCGTGTCCCGGACAGCGTCAGTCTGCGGGGTGAATCCGGGCTCGATCCGGGTCATCCCGGAGGCGGAGGCCGTTCGGTGAGTGCCCCGTGGTGTCCGAGGCTGCCGTACAGTCGGCCTCATGAAGGCCACGGACCCCTCCGCCATCCTGCCGGACCGGCTGCTGTCCAGGATGCGCTCGGACCTCGTCCACACCTTCTCCGGTGAACGGGACGCGGGAGTCCCGCAGTGGCAACTGGACCTCGAACGGGGTGATGACGCCGGGTACTTCGCCCACAACTCCGCCACCTGGGCGGTCCACGGGTCGATGTCCACCGTGGCCGCCGGCATCCGCGCCCTGTTGGTCCAGGCGCTGCACCCCGGCGCGCTCGCCGGGGTGGCCGAGCACTCGGACTACCGGGCCGATCCGCTGCAGCGGCTCGCGGGGACCATCCGCTGGATCTTCTCCGTCACCTACGGTTCCACCGACGCGGCCCGCCGGGCCTGCGCCGAGGTCCGCCGGCTGCACGTGCCGGTCCGGGGGCAGTATGAGGACGGGGCGGGGGATGAGCGGCGCTACTCCGCCAACGACCCGCACCTGGCCGAATGGGTGCACCTGGCCTTCACGGATGCCTTCCTGGCCGCGCACGAGGACTTCATCGGCCCCGTGCCGACCGCCGGCGGGGCGGATGACTACGTCCGCGAGTGGTCCGTCGCCGGATCCCTCATGGGCGTGCAGGACCCGCCGACCACCCGCCAGCAGCTCAGGGACCGGCTGCAGGCCTTCGACGACGCCGGCGAGCTGGCCGGCGGCGACCGGGTCACCGAGGTCCTCGGGTTCCTGCGGAACCCGCCGCTGCCCGGCCAGCTCGGCTGGGGCTACCGTGCGCTCTTCACCGCGGTCGTGGACACCCTGCCGGTCCGCTACCGGGACCTGCTCGGCCTGCGCGGCACACCGGTGCCGCGGCTGACCCGTGCCGGCGGCCGCGCCACCCTGGCCGTGGTGGGCGCGGCCCTGTCCGGGCCGGGACCCTCGGAACAGGCGGCACGGCGACGGCTCATCCGGCTGGGCGTGCTGCCCGTCGCGGATGCCGGGCCGGGTCGGTAGCGTGATGCCATGGGACATTCCAATGACCCGGCCACCATCCGCCGGCTGCTGACCGACCGGGGAGCCCGGTGGGCCGTCGTCGGGCTCACGCCCAACCCGCGCCGAGCCGCCGTCGGGGTCTCGAGGTTCCTGCGGGACGACCTGGGCATGGAGATCATCCCGGTGAACCTCGGGGCGCAGGAGGTGCACGGGGAGACCGCGTACCGCACGTTGGCGGACGTGCCCGGCAGCATCGACGTGGTGGACTGCTTCGTCAACTCCCAGAAGGTCGGGGCGATCGTGGACCAGGCGATCGACGTCGGCGCCAAGGCCGTGTGGCTGCAGCTCGGGGTCATCGACGAGGCGGCGGCGGAACGCGCGGCCGCCGCCGGGTTGGACGTGGTCATGGACACCTGCCCGGTCATCGAGGTCCGGGCCATTCCCTCGCTGCGTCGCGGCTGACGTCCCCGGACCGCCGCTAGGGTGGGGCCATGATCTTCATCGTCGTGAAATTCCCGGTCAAGCCCGAGCACGTGGACGGTTTCATGGACCGCGTCCGTGACTACACGGAGGCCACGCGTGCCGAAGAGGGCAACCTGTGGTTCGAGTGGTCCCGCAGCGTGGAGGACCCCCACGAATTCGTCCTCGTCGAGGCGTTCAAGGACGGCGCCGGGGAGGCGCACGTGAACTCGGAGCACTTCACCGCGGGCCTGGAGGCGATGCGCCCCGTGCTGGCCGCTACCCCGAGGATCGTCAGCCGCCAGGTCGAGGGTGAGGGCTGGGACCGGATGGGCGAGCTGCAGGTCGACTGAGCGGGTCGACTGGGCGGGTCGGCTGGGCGGACAGCGCCACCGGCGAACTGCGGGCAGGGACGATCGCTCGTCCCTGCCCGCAGTGCGTGGGGTGATCAGGCGTTGGCCGCCTTCGGGGCGCCGATCCCGGGATCGACCTGGTGCGGCCCGCTGGCGCTGGGTCGCACGTCGAAGTCGAAGATCGCCGTCGGGATGTAGACGGTGGAGCACGAGTTCGGGATGTCCACCACTCCGGAGAGCCGGCCCTCGATCGGGGCCGCACCCAGCAGCAGGTACGCCTGCTCGGGCGAGTAGCCGAACTTCACCAGGTAGTCGATCGCGTGCAGGCAGGCACGCTGGTAGGACAGGTGCGAGTCCAGGTAGCGCTGCTCGCCGTCCAGCGTCACCGAGGTCCCGGAGAACGCGATCCACTCACTGAACCGGGGATCCACCCGGCCCGGCATGAAGATGGCGTTCTCCTTGACGCCGTAGGTCTCCATGCCACCCTTGATCAGGTCCACATGGATGTCCATGAACCCGCCCATCTCGATGGCGCCGCAGAACGTGATCTCGCCGTCGCCCTGGGAGAAGTGCAGGTCGCCCATGGACAGGTTGGCGCCGTCCACGAACACCGGGTAGAACACCCGGGTGCCCTTGGACAGGTTCTTGATGTCCTGGTTGCCGCCGTTCTCGCGCGGTGGTGCCGTCCGGGCGGCCTCCGAGCCGACACGCTGCCACTCGCCCCGGTCCAGCCCGCCGAGCACCGCGTGCTCGGCCTCGGGCGGCAGGGCCAGCGGAGGCACGCGGTCCGGGTCGGTGGCGATCAGGTCTCCCTCGCGCTTGTTCCACTTGGCCAGCAGCTCTGCCGAGGGTGCCGTGCCCATGAGGCCGGGGTGGATGAGGCCCTCGAAGCGGACCTCCGGGACGTGCCGGGAGGTGGCGACCTGGCCGTTGAAGTCCCAGATGGCCTTGTAGGCGTCCGGGAACTGGTCGGTCAGGAACCCACCGCCGTTGTTCCTGGCGAAGATGCCGGTGTAGCCCCAGCCCTGGCCGGCCAGCGGGCCGCTGTCCTCCTGGGGGATCGGGCCGACGTCGAGGATGTCCACGATCAGCAGGTCGCCGGGCTGGGCTCCCTCGACGGCGAAGGGGCCCGAGAGCTTGTGGACGGTGAGCAGCGGCGCGTTGAGGATGTCCTCGGCGGAGTCGTCGTTGACGATGGCACCGTCGAACCACTCGCGGCAGTCGACCCGGAAGGTGTCACCCGGCTTGACGGTGGCGACCGGTGGGATCTCGGGGTGCCAGCGGTTGTGGCCGAGTTTTTCCTGGTCCTCGAAGGACTTGGCCGAGTCGAGGGGAAAGATGTTGTCAGGCATGGTGACGGATCCTTTGCTGTGGGAAAGGGGACGGTAGAGGAGAGACGGGAAAGGGGACAGGGGAGGCGTGGTGCGACGGCGGGCTGGCGCGTCGAGGAGGGGTACGGCGCCGGGGGCTGCAGTCGCCGGGCGCCGGCGCCCGGTGCGCTCGGGTCAGGGCCGGGGCAGTTTCCGGTGCAGGGGATTGCCGGTGTACCGGGGGCCCTCGCGCGGTTGGCGGCCGGCCGCGGGCAGGGCCGTGACCACCTCTGGTTCGGCCGCGCTGCGTTGGGTCGACTCGATCAGCCGGTAGGCGGAGGAGCCGGCCCGGGAGAGTCGCACGGAGGTGATGCGCCGGGCCGCGGGCGCCCCGCAGTCCGGGCAGTCCACGGCATCGGGCACGGAGGTCATGCTGTAGGACGCCTCCAGGACGGTGCCCTCCGGGCAGCGGAACTCATACAGCGGCACGGCGCCTCCCCCCGTCCCGCGGGTCGCTGTCCGCCGGGCCGCGCAGGGTGTGGTCCGGCCCGGTGTCCTGGAGCTCGGGGGGCGTCCTGAGCGGGCCGCGCCGGCCGAGCAGGAACGACAGGACCAGGACCACGACGCCGGCCACGGCCAGGATCGTGGCCCACGTCCACGTACTGCGGTACTCGCCCATGAGCAGCAGCACTGCGGGGATGGTGGCCGTGAGGTGCGCGATGATCGCCGTGAACCACCCGGTGGCCGCGGTGAGGGACTCCCGCCGGAGCCCCAGCAACAGGAAGAACATGAACCAGAGCACGGCCCAGAGGAGCCAGATGACCCCGAAGACGGGGTCTGCCACGACGGTGAACTGGAGGATGCCCATCACCACGGCGATGGCGGCGACGAAGAGGGAGAACCACCCCACGCCCTCGCCGTCCAGGCCGAAGGTGAGGTTGAGGCCGACATAGAGATACGTGAAGCCGAACAGGTAGAGGCCGGAGGCCGCGAGGATGGCCGCGGGGTCACCCTCCGCCTGGACGAGCAGGATGGTGGGGAACACCACCTGCATGATGCCAACGAAGAAATTCATGGGGGCGGCGGCCTTGCCGGGAACGAGCCCCAGCAACATCAGGCCGTTGATGAACAACACCGCTCCCACGTACAGCAGACCAACACTGCCCATGAAGCGCTCCTGGGAGACGAGCAGGCCCGGCCGGGCGACGGGGTGTGAATCGGTGACGCCGCAACCCTCGGGCCGTGCGAGGGGATGTGATGCACGCCACGTTAGGCACAGTGCAACGGTTGCGACAATGGTCGGTCGTCGGTGCCCGGAGGGCCCCGGCGGCCGGGCTCGGGCCGTGCCCTATGCCTCGTAGCGGGAGCGCATGCAGGCGAAGACGCCGAAGAGCATCAACCCGACGCCGATGGAGGCCAGGAGCACGGGGCCCAACGGCTGGTCCAGCAGGGCCTTGAGGGCCCCGTCCATCCCGGTCGCGTCCTCGGGGTCCCGCTGGAGCGTGGCGACCACGAACAGCAACCCCACCAGGGCGAGCACGATGCCCTTGGCGACGTATCCGATCGTGCCCGTCACGCTGATCGCGCGGGAGACGTCGCGCCGGCTCGAGGACCGCAGGTCCTTCATGAACCGCTGGGTCACCCCCGAGTACACGTGGTATCCGCCGATGCCGATGATGACCAGGCCGGCCACGATCAGGAGCACGGCACCGGCCGGATGGGACATGAGCGAGGCCGAGACCGAACTGGTGGATTCCCCGGAGTCCTGTCGACCACCGAGCGCGGCGACGGTGAACATCACCCCGATCGCCACGTAGACGATCGCCTTGCCCGCGTCCTTGACCCCGTCGAGGGCGGACCGTCGGTCCCAGATCGCCTCACTGAGGTACCACAGGCCCAGCAGGACACAGCCGGCGGCGCACAGCCAGATCAGGCCGATGCCCAGCGGGTTGGCGGCCAGCAACTGGATCGCGCCGGACTGGTCCGCGTCCTCGGGTGCCGAACCGAAGGCCAGGCCCCAGGCGATCAGGCCGATGAGGATGTGCAGGATCCCGTTCGCGACGTGGCCGACACGGGCGGCCTTCCGGAACCAGGGATGGCGGGTGACCTCCTCGGCGCGGTCCGAGGCCTCGTCGAGGGCCTCGGCGGCCCCGGTCGGCGCATGCTTCCGCATCGTCCGTCGTACGCGGTCGGCGGGGCGGGAGGCGGACGCGGACTCGGGGGCCATGGATACAGGGTAGACCCGTGACCCCCGGGGGACCACGGCGCCCGGCTCGAGGGCGGCTGCCGGGTGACGGACGTTCATCGATGAGCCCCCGGCGGCTGTCGGACTGCTGTCAGACTGGGACCATGGTCATCCAGCACATCGCGTTCGGACAGGACTGGCACCATGCCCAGCGGACCGGAACCTATGACCGGTCCACCCGTGGTGCCTCGATCGAGGAGGTCGGGTTCCTGCATGCCAGCGACGGGCCGGAGCAGGTGAGCGCGGTGCTCGAGCGCTTCTACGCGGACGTGCGCGAACCGCTGGTGCTGCTGACCCTGGACGAGCCGGCCCTGGCCGCGGCGGGGTTGAGCGTGGTCAGGGAGCCCGGCGATCCGGCCGACCCGGACTCCGAACGCTTCCCCCACGTCTATGGCGGACCGCTGCCGGTGGCCGCGGTGTCCCGCGTGGAACCGGTCGTGCGGTCGGAGGGCGGCCTCGCCCCGGACGCCGTGGGCGGCTCCGACGACGCCGCCGTTGCCGCGGACGTCGATGCGCTCCACCTGTCCCGCGCGATCACCCTGGCCGGCGCGAACGCGGCCACGGACGGGGGGCCGTTCGGGGCGCTGGTGGTGACGGCCGACGGTCGCACCTTCGAGGGCGCCAACCGGGTCACTGCCACCAATGACCCCACGGCCCACGCGGAGGTCACGGCGATCCGCGCGGCCTGCAGCGGGATGGACACCTTCGACCTGACGGGGGCGGTGATGTACGCCAGCTGCGAGCCGTGCCCGATGTGCCTGGGCGCGGCGCTCTGGGCCCGGGTGGACCGGGTGGTCTACGCCGCCGACCGTCGCGATGCCGCGGCGGCGGGCTTCGACGACGCGGCCTTCTACGACTACCTCGAGTCCCCGGACCGGGACGGGCTGATGCCGCTCGTGCACAGGGCCATCCCAGAGGCCTCCGCGCCGTTCGAGGCATGGCGCGCGAACGCCGACCGCACCGAGTACTGAGGCGCCCTCCGGGGAGGTACCCGCCGGGTCAGTGCGCCCCCAGGACGCATCAGGTGCTGGATCCATCGCCCTCCACGCTCGGGGAGAGCGACGAATCCAGCACCTGATCGTCACGGCGCGGGCCGGCCGCGCCCGCCGGGTGGTCAGCCGAAGTGCTGGGGCAGCGTGGCGGCCCAGCGCTCGCGCAGTTCCTCGATGGGCAGCACGAACTGGTCCTGCACCTCGAGTGCCCCGGAGGCGGCGTCCACCACGCCGATCCGCGCCACCGGGAAGCCGCGGGCCGTGGTCATGTCCTTGAACCGGACCTCCTCGGTCCGCGGCACGGCCACGATCGCGCGGGACTGCGACTCCGAGAACAGGGCGGTGAAGGCGTCCACGCCGTCGCGCTCCATGACCTCGTCCAGGGACACCCGGGCGCCGACGCCGAAGCGCAGCACCATCTCGGACAGCGCGGCGGCCAGTCCACCCTCGGAGAGGTCGTGGGCGGCGTCGATCATCCCGTCCCGGGAGGCGTTGATCAGCAGCTCGCCGAGTAGCTTCTCCGCGGCCAGGTCCACCTGCGGGGGCACGCCGCCGAGGTGGTCGCGCAACCTGGCGAACTCGGAGCCGTCCAGCTCGTCGCGCGTGACGCCCATCAGGTACACGGCCTGGCCGTCGGCATCGCGGTGGAAGCCGGACGGGGTGCGGCGCGAGACGTCATCGAACTGGCCCAGCGTGGCCACCACCGGGGTGGGGTGGATGGGCGTGGAACCGGTCTGGTTGTACAGGGAGACGTTGCCGCCGGTGACGGGAACGCCCATCTGCTGGCAGGCGTCCGCGAGGCCGCGGATGGCCTCGGCGAACTGCCACATCACCTCGGGGTCCTCGGGGGAGCCGAAGTTGAGGCAGTCCGAGACGGCCTTGGGCACCGCGCCGGCCGTGGCCACGTTGCGGTAGGACTCCGCCAGGGCCAGCTGTGCACCGGCGTACGGGTCCAGGTAGGTGTACCGGGAGTTGCAGTCGGTCGAGACGGCCACGCCCATCCCGGTCTCCTCGTCCACCCGGACCACGCCGGCGTCGTCAGGGGCGGCCATGGCGGTGTTGCCCTGCACGAAGTGGTCGTACTGCTTCGTCACCCACGAGACGTCGGCCAGGTTCGGCGAGGACATCAGCTCCAGCACCGCGGCGCGCAGCTCGTCACCGGTGCCCGGAAGCGCGGCCACGCGGCCGGCGTCGACGGCCGAGCGGAGGGTGTCCGCCACCAGCGCGTCCTGGTAGGACGGGCGGTGGTAGGGCCGGTCGTACACCGGGCCGTCGTGCGCCACGGTGCGGGGGTCGACGTCGACGATCACCTCGCCGTTCCAGGTGATGGTCAGTCGGTTGTCATCGGTGACCTCGCCCAGCCACGAGTACTCCACGTCCCACTTGGCCATGACGGCCTCGAACGCCTCGACGTTCCCGGGCGTCACCACGGCCATCATCCGTTCCTGGGACTCGGACATGAGGATCTCGCCCGGGGTCAGGGTGGGGTCGCGCAGCAGCACGGAGGTCAGCTCCACGTTCATGCCGCCCTCGCCGTTGGAGGCCAGCTCGGAGGTGGCGCAGGAGATGCCGGCGGCACCGAGGTCCTGGATGCCCTCCACGAGGGAGTCCTTGAACAGCTCGAGGCAGCACTCGATGAGCACCTTCTCCGCGAACGGGTCGCCCACCTGGACGGCAGGTCGCTTGGAGGGCTTGGCGTCGTCGAAGGACTCGGAGGCCAGCACGGAGGCGCCGCCGATGCCGTCGCCGCCGGTCCGGGCGCCGAACAGGACCACCTTGTTGCCCACGCCCGAGGCGTTCGCCAGCCGCAGGTCCTCGTGCCGCAGTACGCCCACGGCCAGCGCGTTGACCAGCGGGTTTCCCTGGTAGATCGGGTCGAACACCATCTCGCCGCCGATGTTCGGCAGGCCCAGGGAGTTTCCGTAGCTGCCGATCCCGGCCACGGCCCCGTGCATGACGCGAGCGGTGTCCGGGTGGTCGACCGCACCGAAGCGCAGCGGGTCCATCACCGCCACCGGGCGCGCGCCCATGGAGATGATGTCCCGCACGATGCCGCCGATGCCGGTGGCGGCACCCTGGAAGGGCTCCACGTAGGAGGGGGAGTTGTGCGACTCGATCTTGAAGGTCACGGCCCAGCCGTCCCCGAGGTCGGTCACGCCGGCGTTCTCGCCGATCCCGACCATCAGGTCCTTCTTCATCTCCTCGGTGACCTTCTCGCCGAACTGGCGCAGGTGGACCTTGGAGGACTTGTAGGAGCAGTGCTCTGACCACATCACCGAGTACATGGCCAGCTCGGCCGCGGTGGGGCGGCGGCCGAGGATCTTCACGATCTCCTCGAACTCGTTCTGCTTCAGCCCCAGCTCGGCCCAGGGCAGCTCGGTGTCCGGGGTCTGGGCGGCGTGCTCGACGGTGTCGATGTTGAAGGTCGCGGTGGCCTGTCGGCTCGTCTGGTCAGTCACTTCGTCTCTCCTGCGATCGAGGCCAGCACCGAGGTGAAGATCCCCAGCCCGTCCGTGCCCATGCGCATGCCGTGTCCCGAGTCGGGGCCGAACCCGGCCTCCACCGCGTGCTCGGGGTGCGGCATGAGACCCACCACGTTGCCGGCGGCGTTGGAGATGCCGGCGATGTCCCGGCGCGAGCCGTTCGGGTTCCAGCCGACGTAGCGGAACACCACTCGACCCTCGCCCTCGAGCTCGTCGAGGGTGCGCTCGTCGGCCACGTACTGGCCGTCCTGGTTCTTCAGCGGCACGGTGATCTCCTCGCCGACGCTGAAGTCCCGGGTCCAGGCCGTGGCGTTGTTCTCCACGCGCAGCGCCTGGTCGCGGCAGATGAACTTCAGGTGGTCGTTCTTGATCATCGACCCGGGCAGCAGGTGCGCCTCCGTGAGGATCTGGAAGCCGTTGCAGATGCCCAGCACGGGCAGTCCGCTCCCGGACCCGTCCCGGCCGCCCGCGGCGGAGATGATCGCGTCCATCAGCGGGGCGAAGCGGGAGATCGCCCCGGCCCGCAGGTAGTCACCGTACGAGAAGCCGCCGGGGATGATGACCGCATCGAGCGAGGACAGGGCCGCGCCGCCGTCGGTCTCGGCGTGCCACAGGGCGACCGGCTCGCCGCCGGCCAGGCGCACCGCGCGGGCCGCGTCCCGGTCGTCGAGCGTCCCGGGGAAGGTCACGACGCCGACGCGCGCCCCGGTGAGGACGGGTCCGGCCGTGGAGAAGTCTCCGATGAGGGGCAGGTCCGTGCTCATCAGGCCGTCGGCCCCTCGGCCGGGTGGCCCGCGGCGTCGGGCAGGACCTCGACGTTCACGACGTCCTCGATCACCGGGTTGGACAGCAACTGCTCGGCGGCCTCGCGGGCGTGGGCCAGGACCTCGTCGGTGACCTCGCCGTCCACGGTGAGTTCGAAGCGCTTGCCCTGGCGGACCGCGGCGAAGCCGGTGAATCCCAGTCGGGGGAGGGCGCCTGCGATGGCCTTGCCCTGCGGGTCAAGGATCTCGGGCTTGGGCATGACGTCGACGACGATCGTGGGCATGGGGGAGTTCTCCAAGGGTTCAGCGTGAGGGCTTGCCCCATTCTAGTCCGGCCCGCCGCGGGCCGCCCCCGCGGGAACGATGGGTGACGTGACCCGGTCGCGCCGCCGCCGTCCCCCGTCGGGGTCCCGCTGTTCCGGCCGGCCGGGGCCCCGGCCTACGCTGGGTCCATGGGGCAGAGCAGAGCCCGCGGGCGAGACCGCGGAGATGCACGGATGACCGGGGCCGACGGGGTGTCGGTGCTGCCGGCCGCCATGGTGGCAGCGCTGGTGGCCGCGGGGGTCGCGATCACCTGGTCAGTGCGCCAGTCACGGGCGACGGTGCGGCGGCTGGCGACGAAGGCCGCGGAGCATCCGGAACCGGCGGGCACGGGGCGCCGGGCCGCCGGTTCCGGCACCACCGTCGCCTCGGGGCAGGCGGCGGTCAGGGCCACCGTGGATGACGATGGCCGCTGACACCCGGGAGCTGGCAGCGCGCCGCTGCCCCTGCGGCACCGGTGAGGTCTACGGGTCCTGCTGCGGCCGCTTCCACGCCCGGTTCGCCGCCCACGGCGTCCTGTCGGCGCCCACGGCGGAGGCCCTGATGCGCTCGCGTTACTCGGCGTTCGCTCTGGCCTCCGAGGGCGAGTTCGCCGAGGCCGAGCGGTACCTGCTGGCGAGCTGGGCACCGGAGACCCGGCCGGCGTCGCTGGCACTCGACGCTCCCGGGGCGGGACCGGACGAGGACCTGGACTGGCTTCGCCTCGACGTCGAGGAGACCTCCGGCGGCGGGCCGTTCGACCATACGGGCACGGTGCGTTTCACGGCGCACTTCCGGACCCCCGCGGGCCGGCGGACCCAGCAGGAGACCTCGCGGTTCGTGCGCCGCGAGGGCACCTGGTTCTACTACGACGGCGACGTCAGCTGACCCTCCCGGCCCCCGGCACGGTGGCCGGGAGGGTGTCGCTCAGCCGTGGATGCCGATGACGCCGAAGACCACGCCCGAGGCCAGCATGGCCAGCGAGACGATGCAGGCCCGCCAGAGGACCTTCTTGTGGTGGTCGCCCAGGTCCACCTTGGCCATGGAGACCAGCAGCAGGATCGCGGGGACCAGGGGGGACTGCATGTGCACGGGCTGCCCGGTGACGGAGGCCCGGGCCATGTCCACGGCGGGGATCCCGTAGTGCGCACCGGTCTCGGCCAGTACCGGCAGGATGCCGAAGTAGAAGGCGTCATTGCTCATGAAGAACGTGGCCGGGATGGAGATCAGCCCGGTGAGCACCGCGAGGATCGGTCCCATCGAGTCCGGGATGACGTCCACGAGCCACTGGGACATGGCCTCGACCATGCCGGTGCCGGAGAGCACGCCGGTCAGCACGGCGGCGGCGAACACCATGGACACCACGGCCACGATCGAGGAGGAGTGGTTGCCCAGCGCCTCGGCCTGCGTCCTGACGTTCGGGAAGTTCACCAGCAGGGCGACCGCGGTGCCGATCATGAACAGGTAGGCCAGGGGCACGATGTCCGCCACCAGCAGCACCATGATGGCCAGGGTCAGCACGAGGTTGAACACGAACAGCCGCGGCCGCAGGGTCTCCCGCTCCGGGTCCAGCGCGGTGCCGGACATGTCCGGGCCGGTCTCGGTGACGGTGCGTTCCAGCAGCCCGACGCCGGACGGTGCGAGGGAGGTGCCCGGTGCCGCGGTGGGTGCCCCCGCGGGGACGAGGCGGCCGCCGGGCCCGCCGCTCGGGGTCCCGGCGGAGGCACCGGGGCCGGACCAGCGCTCGGGGTCGTCACGACGCAGGCGGCGCCGCTCGGACAGGCCCAGCAACCAGGAGAAGGCGAAGACCACGGCCAGGCCCACCAGCAGCGAGGGGATCATGGGGACGAAGATCTCGGCTGCGTCCACGTTCAGGGCCGCCGCCGCGCGCACGGTGGGGCCGCCCCAGGGCACGATGTTCAGGGTGCCGTTGGTCAGGCCGGCCACGCAGGTCAGCACCACGGGGCTCAGGCCCAGCCGATGGTAGACGGGCAGCAGTGCGGCGGTGACGACGATGAACGTGGTGGAGCCGTCCCCGTCCAGGGAGATGACGGCCGTCAGCAGGGCGGTGCCCATGACCACCTTGGCGGGGTCATGGCCCACGACGCGCACGATCCAGTTCACCAGCCGGTCGAACAGGCCGACGTCGATCATGATGCCGAAGTAGGCGATGGCGAACATCAGCAGGGCGGCCGTGGGAGCCATCTGGCCGATGGCCTCAAGGATCATGTCCCCCAGCCCGAGGCCGGCACCGGTGAAGAGGCCGAAGATGGTGGGGACGAGGATCAGCGCCAGCAGGGGCGTCATCCGCTTCGTCATGATGAGGACCATGAACGTGGCCACCATCGCGAAGCCCAGTAGGACGAGCATGGAAACTCCTGGTTCGGGGAGGGCCGGCGGAGACCGGCGGTGTGACAGGCGACACGGGGCCGCGATTCGCAGTCACCCTACGGTGACGCAGGCCACGGAACGCCCTTCTGCTCGCTAAGGGGGAATCAACCCATTCCACGCATTGCGCTCATTGTGTTCACGCAAGGGCGGGGCCGCAGGGAGGTGGGCAGGGACCGGGCCCGGCGCTGCCGCCGGGTCCTACAGTGGGGGCGTGAGCACCACGCGCCAGTCCCGCCGTCCCCGCGGATCCTTCTCCGGGCGGATGACGGCGCTCCTGTTCGCCGCCGTGGCCGGCACACTCGTCATCTGCCTGCTGGCCATCGGCTGGCTCACGACCCAGCGCATCCACGACCAGGCGCAGCAGGAGGCCCTGGGCATCGCCCGCACGGTGGCCTCCATCCCGGAGGTGCGCGAGCTCGTCACCGAGCAGGCGGGCGAGGACGTCCTGGACGCCCGGGCACTCGTCATCGGCCCGTTGCAGTCCTCCCTCGAGGAGATCCGTCAGCGCACCGGTGCCCTGTTCGTGATCGCCACCGAGGACCGCGGATTGCGCCTGGCCCATCCCAACCCGGACCTGATCGGCCAGCGGGTCAGCACGGACCCGGTAGCGCTGTCCGGGGTGGAGGACACGTCCGCGGAGCGCGGCACCCTCGGCGAGTCCCTGCGTGCCAAGGTCCCCGTCTGGTCCCCGGACGGCTACCGCGTGGTGGGGGAGATCAGCGTCGGAGTGTCCGTGGCCGCCGTGGCCGGTGACGTCCGCCAGGCCGCGGCGTCCGTGGCCGTCGTCGGTCTGGGCGGCCTGGTGCTGGCCGCGGTGTCCTCCGTCTACCTGCAACGACGGTTGCGCCGGCTCACCCTCGGGCTGGAGCCTGAGGAGATCGCCGCCTCGGCGCGGGACCAGGCTGCCGTCCTCTACGGGGTGCAGGACGGGGTCATCGGCGTCAGCCCCGAGGGCGTCATCACCGTCCGCAACAAGGCCGCACGGCTCCTCCTGGGCCTGCCCCACCGCGCGGACCGGGACGATGTGGTGGGCCGGCGCTATGACGAGGCCGGGCTGCCGCTGACGTTGACGGGCGCCGTCGCCGCCGCCCTGGACTCCGCCACCTCGTCCACGGGCTTGCGCCTGTCGGTGGTCGAATCCTCCATGATCGCCTCCGTGGTCCCGGTGCGGCGGGGCGAAGTCGACCTGGGAGCGGTGGTGATGCTGCGGGACACGACGGCCGTGGAGGCCCTCGGAAGCCGGCTGGACGCCGTCGAGACCATGGCCTCCGCCCTGCGGGCGCAGCGGCATGAGTTCGCCAACCGTCTCCACGCCCTCTCCGGGTTGCTGTCCGCGGGGCATCTCGAGGAGGCCCGCGAGTTCCTGCAGCACGTCATCGACTCCGGCCCGATCCGTGACCCCGTCCCCGGGATCGATGCCGTGCAGGACACCTTCCTGCGGGCCTTCATCGGGGCCAAGGGCGTGCAGGCCCACGAGCTCGGGGTGGAGGTCCGGGTGGGGGCGGAGACCTCCTTCTGGCAGACCGTGGTCGATCCGCAGGATGCCACGGCGGTGCTCGGCAACCTCTTGGACAATGCCGTCCGCGCCGCGCTGGAACGCCAGGCCCCGGGCGGGGACACGGTGATCGGGCACCCGGCAGACCCCTCCGGGCGTCCCTGGGTCGAGGTCGACCTGCTGGGCGACGGCGACACTCTGCACCTGGCCGTCGCAGACTCCGGCGGCGGCGTGCCTGCGGGGCTGGACATCTTCGCCGCGGGGACCACCACCAGGGACGCCGGGGAGCACGAGGCCCACGGCCACGGGATGGGACTGTCGCTGGCGCGCAGGCTCGCGCGCCAGCGCGGAGGGGATGTGTGGTTGGCTGAACCCGGCACCACGGACGGCACCGGGGCCCTGTTCTGCGCCCGGCTCCCGGGGGTGCTGGCGGTCTCGGAACCGTCACTGGGACGCGCGACGCCGAAGGAGGCTCATCGATGACGGCACTGGAGGACCGGGGAGGCGACTTCCGGGTGCTCGTGGTGGACGACGACTTCCGGGTCGCCTCCCTGCACGCGGGCTACGTGGACGCGGTGCCCGGCTTCACGGCCCTGCCGCCGGTGAACGACGCCCGCGTGGTGGTCCGGACGGTCGCGGACGCTACGCCGGACCTGGTGCTGCTGGACCTCTACCTGCCGCACGTCTCCGGGCTGGACCTGCTCAAGGCGCTGGACGTGGACGCCTTCGTCCTCAGCGCCTCCGGCGAGGGGGAGTCCGTCCGGACGGCCCTGCGGCGCGGCGCGCTCTCCTACCTGGTCAAGCCGTTCGAGGAGAAGGCGCTCGCTGACCGGCTGCGGGCCTACGCCCGGTACAGGCGGCTGCTGGCCGCCGGGACCCACGACCAGGTGGCGATCGACCGTGCGCGCCGCGTCCTGCTGGCCGAAGCCGAACAGGCTCCGCCGTCGGCGGCCGCCACCACGGAGCAGTCGGTGCTGGAGACCGTCAACGGAGCCGTCGAGGACCTGACCGTGATGGAGGTGGCGGAGGCCGTCGGGATCTCCCGGGCCACGGCTCAGCGGTACCTGTCCCACCTGGCTCAGACCGGCCAGATCACCCTGGGATTGCGCTACGGTGCCCGGGGCCGGCCGGAGCACCGCTACGGCCCGCTGGACCCGATCGCCAGGGGCTGAGCCGGCCTCACGGGCGATCGCCCGGGCCCCGGACGTCCTCCAGGGCTGCCAGGGCCTCCAGGAGCCGGCGGCGGAGGACGGTGGACTCCTCGGCGAAGCGGCGCTGGTGCCGCACGTACTCCGCGCGCCCTGCCGGCGTCTCGATCCGGATCGGTTCCAGTCCCCAGTCGGCCAGGTCGTAGGGTGAGGCGCGCATGTCCATGGTCCGGATCCGCCAGGCCAGCTCGAAGCAGTCGGCCACGAGGTCCGAACCGACCACCGGCAACAGCTTGTAGCTCCACTTGTAGAGGTCCATGTTCGCGTGCAGGCAGCCGGGCTGCTCCATCTCGACCTGCGTGGCCCGGGTGGGCTGCAACTCATTCAGCGGCGCGGCCTCGGGGGCGTAGAAGCGGAAGGCGTCGAAGTGCGTGCAGGAGATCCGGTTCCGCTCGACCACCTCGTTGGTCCCCTCGGCGCCGAGCCGCAGGGGCACCGTGGAGTGCCGCATTCCGTGGACCTCCGACCGATAGGCCATGGCCCACTCGTGCAGGCCGAAGCACGCGAGCCGGGCCGGCCGCTGCACGGTGGCCCCCAGGATCCGGTGGGCGAACTCGACCATCGACCCCCGCCGGTCGAGGAATGTCCCCACGTCGACCGTCCAGCCGCCCGCCGGCAGCCCGGGACGTGGATCGACCCGGCGGTAGAAGCGCCAGCCGCCGGAGGCGTCCGCGGGGGATGCGCCGGGGTCTGCGGCCAGCACGACGCCGGCCCCCGGGTGCCAGCGTTCGAGGGCGCCGGGGGTGAGCGAGTAGTAGGAGAAGAGGAAGTCGTGGACCGGGTGCCGGACCCCCGCCGAGTGCAGGTCCCTCAGGGGTGCGGTGTAGGCGCTGATGCGCTGCCGGTGGGACTCCGCGCGGCTCCGCCACTGCTGCGGGGGCAGCACGGACAGGCCATCGAGGCGGAGAGGGGGCACCCGTCCAGGATAGTCGCTGGACGGGCGCACCTGCGGGGACCGGACGGGCCGGAAGGCGGGGCCGACAAGCGACCATGACGCATCGTCCCCTGTAAAAGATGTGTTTCAAGCCTTCCGCCGAGACCCCGGACTCAGGTAATCTTCGGTCATCCCCATCCTGTGGTCGGCATCACTTCCACCGTCTCTACGTGCGCCCCGGGGCCTCGTGCCCGTCTCGCGGAGCAGGCGCATTCCCCGGCGACAGGATCAGCCGGGCATGATCGTGCCCGGTTCGCACCTTGGTGAGGAAGGCCAAGCTACATGTCAGAGAAATCCAGAGGCCGGCGCCGCTCGCTCATGGCCTTCGCGGCCGGACTGCCCCTCGTGGCCGGTTCGTTCCTGCTCCCCGGCGCCCAGGCCGCGCCCGATGCCGGCGGCCTCGACGCCGGTTCGGTGGACTCCGTGCTGCAGTCGGCGGTGCAGGAGTACAAGGACGGCAAGTACTTCGTCGTCCTCAAGGACGATCCCGCCCTGACCTACACGGGTGGTGAGAAGGACCTGGCCCCGACGGCCGCCCCGAAGGGCACGTTCAACCCGAACTCGGCCCACGTGCGCAAGTACGAGCAGTTCCTGGAGGGCAAGCAGGAGAAGGTCGCGGCGGTGGAGGACGTCGAGGTGGACCAGTCCTTCTCCGTGGCGCTGAACGCCTTCACGGCGGACCTCACGGCCGAGCAGGCCCTGGACCTGTCGCGTCACCCGGACGTGCTCGGCGTCGCCGAGAACACGCAGGCGGCCCCGGACTACTCCTCCGTGGAGTTCCTCGACCTGCCGGGCCGCAAGGGCACCTGGAAGGACACCTACAAGGGCGTGAAGAACGCGGGCAAGGGCGTGGTGGTCGGCGTGATCGACACCGGCTACTTCCCGGACCAGGACATGCTGGCGGGCGATCCGGTCAAGGCGCTGCCGGGCCGGAAGAAGCCGAAGGTGGGGGAGCCGTACCTGACCGCCGACGGTGGGATCGCCATGCTCAAGTCCGACGGCACCACCTTCCGGGGCGAGTGCGAGCCCGGCGAGGACTTCACCGGCCAGGAGTGCAACTCCAAGGTGCTCTCGGCGCGGTACTACTCGGAGGACTTCGAGCGCTTCGTCCCCATCGAGAAGCGGGACCCCAATGAGCGGCTGTCCCCGATCGACATCGGTTCCCACGGCACTCACACCGCCACCACTGCGGCGGGCAACGACGGCGTGGACCAGGTCATGAACGGCGGTGACTACGGTGAGGGCTCCGGCGTGGCGCCGGAGGCCAAGGTGGCCGTCTACAAGATCTGCTGGGAGGACACCGACCCGGACACCGGTGGCTGCTACTCCTCGGCCTCCGTGGAGGCGATCGAGCAGGCCATCGTGGACAACGTGGACGTGCTGAACTACTCCATCTCCGGCAACAACACGTCCGTGGTGGACCCCGTGTCCCTGGCCTTCAAGTCCGCGGCGGCGGCGGGCATCTTCGTCTCCGCCTCCGCCGGCAACTCCGGACCCGACGCCAACACGGTCAACCATTCCGCCCCCTGGCTGACCTCCGTGGCCGCCCAGACCTTCTCCAACGAGCTGACGGGCACCGTGGAGTTCGAGGACGGCACCAAGGTCCGCGGCGTCTCGTCCATGGTCGAGGGGGCTGGCCCGGCCGACGTCGTGCTCTCGAGCGAGATCGCCAAGGCCGGTGCCGCGGCCGAGGACGCCCGGCTCTGCGCGGTGGGCGCCCTGGACCCCGGGGCGGCCGCCGGCAAGATCGTGGTGTGCGACCGTGGCGTGACGGCTCGCGTGGACAAGTCCAAGGCCGTGGCCGAGGCCGGTGGCGTGGGCATGATCCTCGTCAACGTCGGTGGCGGTTCCGAGGATGCCGACCTGCACTCCGTGCCCACGGTGCACACCTCCGATGAATCCGTCCGGGAGCTCGTGGCCACGACGGACCTGAAGGCGAGCCTCGTCCCCGGTGACACCACCGGGCTGGAGGCACAGCCGGTCCCGCAGATCGCCGGATTCTCCTCGCGCGGTCCGTCCAATGCGGTCAACTCCGACCTGCTGAAGCCGGACATCGCCGCACCGGGCGTCAACGTCATCGCCGGTGTCTCCCCGCTGGACCCGACCTACAACGGCAACGAGTACGGCCTGATGTCCGGGACCTCCATGGCGGCCCCGAACCTGGCCGGCATGGCCGCCCTGATGTACGGGAAGTACCCGAAGTGGTCACCGATGGCCGTCAAGTCGGCCATGATGACCTCCACCCAGGACGTGTACAACGCTGACGGTTCCGCCAACCTGGACAACTTCGCCACCGGTGCCGGCTCCGCGGACCCCGAGGCGATGGCCGGCCCGGGGCTGGTCTACGACTCGAACGACCAGCACTGGAACAAGTTCCTGACCGGTGAGATCGGCGCCCGGGACGTCAACGTCCCGTCCTACGCCGTCTCCGACGTGGCCGGCTCGGCCACCGTGACCCGGACCCTGACGGCCACGGAGAACGGCCGCTGGTCCTTCTCCGCGGAGGTCCCCGGGTTCACGGTGACCGCCTCCCCGGCCACGCTGAACCTGAAGAAGGGCAAGTCCGCCACCGTCAAGGTCACCTTCACCCGGGACGGTGCGGAGGCGAACACGTGGCAGCACGGCTCGCTGACGTGGTCCGGCGGCAAGAGGCGCTCCCCGGACGTCACCTCCCCGGTGACGCTGCGGGCCGTGGACGTGGCCGCCGAGTCGGCGATCGAGGGCACCGGTGCCGAGGGGTCGGCGGAGGTCACGCTGACCGGTGGCATCACCGGCACCGTGGCTCCGACCGTCCTGGGATTGGGCAAGGCCGCCGAGGAGGTCTTCGCCAAGGTGCCGGGCCCGTTGAAGGGTGGCACCGATGCCTCCAACCAGCTGTCCCTGACCGCGGTCGAGCCGGGAACCACCACCGTCAGCTGGCACCTGCAGGCCGGTGACGAGGCCGCCGACTGGGACATGTTCGTGATCACCCCGGACAACCGGACCCTGCAGGTCGCCACCGCCTCCGCCTCCGAGCAGTTGACGCTGAGCGATCCGGCCCCGGGCAACTACTACGTGGTCTCGAACCTGTACTCGTCCCCGGACGGGGCAGCCAGCCCGGCCACGCTGAGCACGGTGAAGACCAAGGGAGATGCCGGCAACCTGAGCCTCTCCGAGGACCAGGTGGCTCTGACCCAGGGTGAGGACACCACGGTGACCGCCTCCTGGGGCGGGCTGACGGAAGGCACGTGGCACGGGCTCATCACCTGGGTCCCCGGGACCGCCACCGCCGTCTCGGTGACCGTGGGCCCGGATGGGAAGGCCGCGGTGACGGATTCGGCCGGCACCGTGCTGACTCCGGAGGACGTCGAGCAGGCACCGCTGTCCGACCTGGTGAGGGAGCAGTGACCCGCCACTGAACCGGTTAAGACGGCAAGGCCCCGGACCGATCGGTCCGGGGCCTTGCCGTGTCAGTCGTGCTCAGCGGCCGGTGCCGCCGTAGACCGTGGCCTCTTCGTCCGCGTCGAGGTTGAAGGCCTGGTGCACGGCACTCACGGCGGTGTCCAGCATGTCCTCACGGGTGATGATCGAGATGCGGATCTCCGAGGTGGAGATCATGTCGATGTTCACCCCGGCCTGGTGCAGCGCCTCGAAGAACCGGGCGGAGACGCCGGGATTCGACCGCATGCCGCCGCCCACGAGGGAGAGCTTGCCGATGTGTGGGTTCAGCAGGATGTCCTCGAAGCCAATCTCCTCCTGGGCCGCACGCAGGGCCTCGGTGGCCTGCTTGCCCTCGGTGATGGGCAGCGTGAAGGAGATGTCCGAGCGGCCGGTCTCCACCCGCGGGACGTTCTGGACGATCATGTCGATGTTCACGTTGGCGGAGGAGATCACGTTGAAGACCTCCGCCGCCTTGCCCGGGACGTCCGGGACGCCGTAGACGGTGATCTTGCCCTCGGAGCGGTCGTGGGCGACGCCGGAGACGATCGGCTGTTCCATGGGTTCGCCTTCCTCGATGGTGATGATGTCGTCAGGGGTGGGACGCACCCAGGTGCCCTCGTTGTGACTGAACGAGGAGCGCACGTGCAGCGGCACGCCGAATCGGCGGGCGTACTCCACGCAGCGCAGGTGCAGGATCTTGGATCCGGAGGCTGCCATCTCCAGCATGTCCTCGGAACTGATCTCGTCGATCTTCCGGGCGGACGGGACCACGCGCGGGTCGGCGGTGTAGACACCGTCGACGTCCGTGTAGATCTCGCAGACGTCGGCGCCCAGGGCCGCGGCGAGGGCCACGGCCGTGGTGTCGGAGCCGCCGCGGCCCATGGTGGTGATGTCCCGGGACTCCCGGCTCATCCCCTGGAACCCGGCCACGATGGCGATGTTGCCCTCGTCCACGGCGTCCTTCACGCGGTTCGGGGAGACGTCGATGATGCGGGCCTGGCCGTGCAGGGAATCGGTGAACATCCCCGCCTGGGAACCGGTGAAGGAGCGTGCGGTGGACCCGAGCGAGTGGATGCCCATGGCCAGCAGGGACATCGAGATGCGCTCGCCCGCGGAGAGCAGGATGTCCATCTCGCGGGCCGGCGGGTCGATGTTGACCTTCTCGGACAGGTCCAGCAGCTCGTCGGTGGTGTCGCCCATGGCCGAGACCACGACGACGACCTGGTGGCCGGCCTGCTGGGTCTCGACCACGCGTCTGGCCACGCGCAGGATTCCATCGGCGTCGGCAACGGAGGATCCTCCGTACTTCTGGACGATCAGGCTCATGCGGTTCCTTGGGTAGGGTCGGGCCCGCGGCCGCGGGCTGTCGGTCGGCTGCGCCC
>JAPFFX010000290.1 GCA_026645375.1 Citricoccus sp. WCRC_4
CCGGCAGCACGTGCTGCCGGGCCGGAGCCTTCGCGGGGACGGAGCTCAGTTCGTGGTGGAGCCCTGGGTGTAGTCCAGCTCGGCCTCGCCGGCGGCGGAGCCGTTGCCGGCGGTGAGGGACGGCGTGCCGCCGGCCTTCAGCGCTGCCAGGCGGGCCTCGACCTCGGTCTGCTCGCCCAGGTCCTCCAGGGACTCGAACTGGGCGTCGAGGGAGGAAGCGGCCAGCTCGTTCTGGCCGCGGACCCGGGCCTCCTCGCGGCGGACCTTCTCCTCGAACCGGTTGACCTCCGAGGAGGGATCCAGGATGTCGATGGACTTCACGGCGTCATGCACGGCGGACTGGGCCTGGACCGACTTGGCGCGGGCTACCAGCTCGTCGCGCTTGGACACCAGCTGCTGGCGCTTGGTCTTCATCTGGTCCAGCCCGGTCTTGAGCTTGTCCACGATCTCGGACTGGGAGGCGATGGTCGGCTCGGCGGCCTTCGCCTGGCGCTCGGCGTCCATCTGGCGCTCGATGGCCACCTTGGCCAGGTTGTCGAACTTGTCCGCGGAGGCGGTGTCGCCCGAGGTGCGGAACTGGTCGGCCTTCTGGGAGGCGGCCAGCGCCTTCTGCCCCCAGCTCTTGGCGGCGTCCATGTCCTCGTTGTAGTCGTCCTGGATCATGCGCAGGTTGCCGATGGTCTGCGCCACGGCGGCCTCGGCCTCGGAGATGCTGTTGGTGTAGTCGCGGACCATCTGGTCCAGCATCTTCTGCGGATCCTCCGCCTTGTCCAGCATGGCGTTGATGTTGGCCTTCGCCAGGGTTGCGATACGGCCGAAAATGGACTGCTTAACCACGATGTCGCCTTCCGTTCTGCTTCTCTGGAACCCCGGCGTCTCCGGTGCCCCTGCTCCCGTGCCCCGCTGCCGGGCGTTGGGTCCCGACGCCCGAAGGCGCCGGACATCTCCCATCCTGCCTTGGTGTCGGGACGTCCTGCCTAGAAACTACCGCCGCTGGCGTCACCGAATCCACCGCCGCCGAAGTCACCGCCGCCGAGGCCGCCGCCGCCGAAACCGCCGAAGCCCCCACCGCCCCAGTCACCGCCACCGTCATGGTCACCGCCGAACAGGCCGCCCATGAGGATGCCGCCGAGGATGGCACCGCCGAGCCCACCGGCGAAGCTACCGCCGGCCCCGCCGCCGTGACCGTAACCGCCCCGATGACCGCCGTGGCCATAGCCCGCCCCCGCATAGCCGCCGCCCCAGCTGCTCAGGTCCTGCTGCGCGAGCTGACTGGCCCGGTCGGCCAGGGAGCTGGCCTGGTTCGCGAGGTTCAGCGCGGTCACCGGGTCCTGGCCGGAGGTCCGCACGGCCTGCTGCAGGGTGCGCTCGGCCTCGGCCACCTTGGTGCGTGCCTGGGAGCCGACGGCGCCACGACGGGCCGCGATGAAGTCCTGGGTCCCGTCGATCTGGGCCTGTGCCTGCATGATCGCCGACTGCAGGGCCGAGGCGGCCCGCCGCTCCTGTTCCTGCCGGTCCCGGATGCCCGCGAGCGGCGCGTCGAGCTGACGGTGGGCCTTCTCCAGCTGTTTCAGCAGGTCCACGGGATCGGGCCGGCCCGAGCTGAATCCGGCCTTGACAAGGCCCAGGGTCTGTTCCACCCCGGCGATGGGACCGGCGAGCTCGCGGTGCTGACCGGAATCCACGAGCGCCCGGGCCTGTGCGAGGTCCTGGGTCGTCTGGCTGACGCCGACCTGCAGGTTCTCCATCGACTGGTCCAGGTGCTGGCGGGCCTTGGCCACGGCCTCCACCAGCGTGACGGTCTGGGCCACGGCCTCCTCGCCGGCGCGGATGGCCAGCACGGCGGTGGACCGGTCCGAGGTGGCCAGGGACTGCTCGGCCTTGGACACGGCCGCCTGGACGAACTGGAGCCGTTCGCGGGCCTGGGTGGCGTTGTCGGTGACCTCCACCAGGGCGGAGTCCGCGTACTGGCCGTGGAGCTCCACGAGCTGCTGCTCGGCGCCGGAGACGGTCTCGGCGACCTGGTCGGCGCGTGCCCTGAGGTCCTCCAGCGCGGAGTCGGCGCTGTCCTCGAGGTGGCGCAGGTCGTTGAACTCCTTCTGGTGGGCGGACAGGGACGCTCCGACGGCCTCGCACCGGGCGATGATGTCCTTGAGCCAGGCCCGCTGCTGCTCCTCGGTGTCCGGGATGTGGTCGTCCAGCTGGTTCTGCAGCTGGAACGACTCCCGCATGTGGTCCTTCGCGATCTCGATGTCCTTGCGGAAGGTCTCCACCGACTCCTCGCCGTAGGACGCCAGCGCGAAGCCGACCTCCTGCTCCGAGGACCGGATCGCGTCGTCCGCGGCCACCAGCAGGGAGCCCGCCTTGGTGCGCAGCGCCTCCACGCTCATCTCGTCCAGCGGGTCCCTCGGGCCCTGGGCGCCGCGCGCGGGCCGCACCTCGGCGGACTTCTTCTTCCTGGTGCGGCTGGCCAGGGCGATGCCGCCACCGGCCAGGGCCGCAGCGACGAGACCGCCGGCCAGCCAGCCGCCGGCCCCGCCGCTCCCGCTCTCACCGGACTCGGCGGAACCGGACAGGGAGCCGTCCGTCGCATCGGCGATACCCTCGACTGCGGACAGGGCGGGAGTCACCCAGTCGTCGTCGCCCGGCGCCGGCATGGCCGGCAGGATGTACTCGGCCGAGATCTCCTGCTGCAGCGGTGCGATGCTGTTGGCCTGGTGCGCGTCGAAGCCGACCTGGCGGGACTCGACGGCGATGGCGAGGATGGACTCCTGGTCTCCGATGCCCTTGTCCTGGGCCACCTCCGCGATGAACTCGCCGCTGCTGGCGGCGTCTCCGAAGTCGTCCACGTAGAGGACGTAGAGGCCCTGGCCCTCGGAGCGGCGCAGGTCATCGATCGCCTGGCTGATCTCGTTCTCCTGGGCGGGGGTCAGGACCTGGGCCTCGTCCACCACGAACACGCCCGGGGGGATGTCGACGGCGGCACGCGCGGCATCCGCCAGCGCCAGTCCGGCCACGGCGGACAGGGCGGAGGCCCCGGTGACTCCCAGGGCCAGGACGGCGGGGGAGAGGCGGTGCGGTGCGAGCGGGACGGCGTGGGACTTCATCGATCACCCTTCATGGCCGTGACCGGCCGGGACACCCTGAACCGGTGGCGCGGTCGGCCGGCCGGTGGCGGCGGCGGCAGGACCGCGCCGCGAGGACTGTGGCTTCCTCCTGAAGTCTATGGTCCGAGTTGCGCGGATCGCCATGAGCGCGCCTGCGCCAACGGCGAACTATGGAGCGGGCTACCAGCGAACATCCAGAGAACGTGCTCCAATCGGACAGGTGGACCGGGCAGGATGGACTGCACACCCAGGCCCGGCCCAGATCAGGAGCAGGACCGTCTCACCCGGGAGACCGGCAGGAAGGACGACGACCATGAACGACGCGGACCACAACGGACCCCCGTCCGGCGCAGGACGGGAGGCGGGGGGATCCGTCCCACCCCGCCCGGAGTCCCCGCCGTCGGGTCCTCGTGGCGACGACGTGCACGAGGTCTCCGCCAGCCGTGATCCCTACCCCCGCTGGGCCGAGACCCAGGCGATGCCCGCCTACGGTGCCGCCCCGGACGCCGGGGAACCGGGTCCGGCCGCGCCACCGTACGGACAGGCGCCGCAGGATGGTGTGCAGGGCGGTCCCGGAGACCAGGGTCCCCGCGGTGGCCAGGCCGACAGGCTGGGCGGTGGCCGCCGGACGGTCGGCGTCGGCACGCTCGTCGCCGGGATGCTGCTGGCCGGGCTGGCCGGCGGCGGGGTGGCCGCCGGGGTCAACGCGGCCGCGGACAATGCCACCGGCACCACACAGCAGCAGGACAGTGGCACGGTGCGCGATCAGGGCCACGGCCTGGACATCAACCGGACCGAGGACGCCACGCTGGTGACGGCGGCCGCGGCCAAGGCCGCACCGTCCGTCGTGACGCTGTCGGTCACGGACGGACAGTCCGCCGGATCGGGGTCCGGGGTGATCCTCGACGACCAGGGCCACATCCTGACCAACACGCACGTGGTGACCATGGGCGGGGCCTCCGGGAACACGGACGTCACGGTCCAGACCGCGGACGGCACCGTGCACACCGCCACGGTCGTGGGCACCGATCCGGAGTCGGACCTGGCCGTGGTGAAGATCGACGCCGAGGGGCTGACCCCGATGGAACTGGGGGAGTCCTCTGCCCTGAACGTCGGGGACACGGCCATCGCCATCGGTGCGCCGCTCGGGCTGTCCGGCACCGTCACGGACGGCATCGTCTCCAAGCTGAACCGGACGATCTCCGTGTCCTCCTCCGCCCCGCAGGACGGCGGCGAGGGCGGACCGGGCGGTGCCCCGGAGTTCCGCATCCCCGGCTTCCCGGAACAGCAGCAGCAGCGCGGGTCCATCTACATCAACGTGATCCAGACGGACGCGGCCATCAATCCGGGCAACTCGGGCGGGGCGCTCATCGACGCCGAGGGCCGCCTGATCGGGGTCAACGTGGCGATCGCCTCCGCAGCCGGGGGTGCCGGCGAGGGGGCCGGGAACATCGGCGTGGGCTTCTCCATCCCCGTCGACTACGCGCAGCGGGTCGCGCAGGACCTGATCCAGAACGGTGAGGCGACCCACGGGTTCCTGGGTGTCTCGGTGACCCCCCAGCCGGCCACCCCGGCCGGGTCCGACGGCGACCAGGCCAGTGGCGTGTCCGACGCGGACCAGGCCGCACTGGCCTCCGGTGGCTTCAGCGCCGGTGCCCGCGTGGTCGAGGTCGTCTCGGGGTCCCCGGCCGACGAGGCCGGGCTGAAGGAGGGCGACGTCATCACCGGCGTCGGCGACCGTCGCGTGACGGACAGCCAGTCCCTGACCGCGGTGGTCCGCGAGTACCCGGAGGGCGGCACCGCCACCGTGGACTTCATGCGGGACGGCCAGGAGCAGTCGGCCGAGGTCACCTTCGTGTCCGGGACGGAGCAGCAGTGAGCCAGTCGATCGTGAGCCGGTCGACGCTCCCCACCCCCGCCGAGGCCGCCGCCGCCCATGGCTGGCGCCGCGTGCTGGCGTTCGGCGCCCACCCGGACGACCTGGACTTCGGGGCGGCCGCCACCGTGGCCGGGCTGACGCGGGCCGGCGTGGAGGTCACCTACTGCGTGATGACCGACGGTGACGCCGGCGGCTTCGATCCCCAGGACCGCCACGCCATCGACGACCGCCGGCAGCAGGAACAGCGTGACGCCGCCGCCCTGCTGGGCGTGCGCGACGTGGAGTTCATGGGGGAGCGGGACGGATACCTCGAGCCCAGCCACGAGGTGATCGCGCAGGTGGTGGCCCTGATGCGCCGGCACCGGCCGGACGCGGTGATCGCCATGCACCCGGAGCGGGACTGGAGCCGGCTCCAGCGGTCGCACCCGGATCACCTGGCCGCGGGCGAGGCCGTGGTGCGTGCCGCCTACCCGGCGGTCGAGAATCCCTTCGCGTATCCCGAGCTGGTCGAGCAGGGCCTGGAGGCGTTCAAGCTGCGCTGGCTGGTGCTCTTCGGCGGACCGGCCTCGCTGACCAACCTGGTCGTGGACGTGACCGGGACGGAGCAGCTGAAGCTGCAGGCCCTGCGCCACCACGTCTCCCAGCACCCGGACGTGCCCCGGATGGAGACGTTCGTGCTGGACGCCATGGCGGGGCTGCACCGGACCTGGGGCCCGGGCACGGAGGACGACGGAGCCCGGGGCGGGCCCGGGAGCCCGGCCGGCGGCGTGCGCTACGCCGAGGCGTTCCACCTGGTGGCCGTCAACGACGAGAGCACCATCAGCGGGTTCTGAGCGGCCCGGTCACTCGCTCCCGGCCTCGTCCTGCTGTTCGGGCGGGGCCGGGGTGTTGTTGGGATGGCCGCCGTAGATCGGGCCCTGGGTGACCTGGTGGACGAGGTCCACCGCGCCCAGCCGGGCCGACGTCGGGGTCTCGGAACCGCCCTCCGGTTCCACCGTGACCGCCAGGTCGGCGTAGCGCGCCACACCGCGGAACGTCACCGGGTCCTGGAGGTCGTCCAGGTCGTAGGTCCCCAGGGTGCTGGGCGCCGCACCGTCGCGGGGGAACAGCCACAACTGGTAGACATTGCCCTCGCCCGGGTCGGGCAGGCCGGCGAAGGTCACGTAGGCCATGTCCCGGTCCCGGGAGATGTGGCCCTGCATGGACCCGCCCTCGGTGAGCGAGACCTGCTGGGTGGTGAAGGAGTCCTCGGCGCCGTCCACGGCCGCCACGACGTTCGGGCCCACGATCAGGCGCACCACCAGCCACAGGCCCAGGGCCACCACGAGCAGTCCGGCCACCACGAGCATCCACTTCTTCACCGGCCGGCTCCAGGAGACCATGCCCTCGGCGGGCCCGCTCGAGGGGCCGAGTCCGTCCACCAGTCCCATGCCGACGTCCTGGGCCGGCAGCCGGTGCAGGAGCTCGTCGAGCAGGAACGACGGCGGCTCGTGGGCCAGGCCGCGGAAGGCCCAGGTCACCGTCCTGCGGGCGCTCTCCACGCGGGCACGCCAGAGCGTGGTGAACTCCGGTCCCTGGCGGGAGACGAACCGGTCCAGTTCCTCGCGCTCCGGATCGTCCAGCGCGTCCAGGGCCACCAGGTCCGCCCATTCCCTGGCGAGTCCGTTCTCCAGGTCCTGGCTGAGGTTCAGGGTGAAGTTGCGGGTGGTCCCGGTCCGGGCGGCGATCTCCGGCGTCACGGCGCGCAGCATGACCGGGTCCTCCTCGCCGCCCCGGCCGAGGAACTTCTCCTGGTAGCGCTTGGTGATCCGCTGCACGCCGTCACGCAGCCGCGACTTGACCGTGGGCACGGCCACGCCCAGTTCCTCGGCCACCTGCCGGTAGGTCCGGCCCCCGGCCCAGGCGAGGTCGAGGGCCTCGAACTGGGCCTGCGTCAGCGCCGAGAGCACGGTGGTGGGTTCGCGCTGCCCGCCCTGGGCCGCACCGGCGTTGTCCGGCAGCAATCCGGTGCCGTAGTCGGGCAGTGCATCGGTGCGCAGCAGGCGTGTCATCGTCTCGTGCGCCAGGGATTCCAGCCAGCACAGCACCGACCGGTGGCGGGCCTTGGCCGAGTCGTCCTCGAAGTGCTCGTCCGGGGCCGCGTCCCAGACCCGGACGTAGGTCAGGACGGTGGCCTCGGCGGCGTCGTTCCGGGAGGCGAAGATCGAGCAGGCCAGGCCGAACACCCAGGGGGCCGTGGAGTCGTAGAACGCCGAGAAGGAGGCCTGATCGCCCTCACCGGCGAGACGGAGCAGGTGATCGAGCCCGGGCAGTCCCAGATCAGCCGCGGTCGGGGCGGGACGGGCGGAGGCCTCGGAGGGTGACGTGGTGGACGGGGAGGTCTCGTCGTCGATCGTCGACGGTCGGTCGGGCAGTCCGGGGGCGCGCTTATCCATGGTCATCCCAGCATAGGAAGTCGGGTCGGGACGCCGATACTGCCACGCTGATCGTGACCGTGGCGCAACATGACGGGTGCGCCGGTTCAGCCGGCGCCGGCGAAGCCATGCTGGCGCCAGGCCTCGTAGACCGCGATGGACGCCGAGTTGGCCAGGTTCAGGGAGCGCCGGGCCGGCTGCATCGGCAGCCTGACCCGGGCCGTGACGTGGGGGTCCGCCAGCACCTCGTCCGGCAGCCCGGTGGACTCCCGCCCGAACAGCAGCACGTCCCCGGCGCGGTAGGACACGTCCGTGAACAGGGTGTCCCCGCCGGAGGTGAAGGCGAAGACGCGGGCCGGCAGCAGGGCCTCCCACGCCGCCTGGAGGCTCGGATGCACCGTGAGCACGGCCAGATCGTGGTAGTCGAGGCCGGCCCGGCGCAGCTTGGCGTCGGAGAAGTCGAAGCCGATCGGCTCCACCAGGTGCAACTCAGCGCCGGTGATCGCGGCGAGGCGGATCGCGTTGCCGGTGTTGCCGGGGATCTCCGGGGCGTGGAACAGGATCCGGAAGCCCGGTGTGCCCGGGGCCGGGCTCCGGGGAGCGCTCAGGTGCGGGTTGTCCGGGAAGGCGGCCGGGCCGCCGTCGGGCGTGGAGGCGAGAGCGGAGTCAGGGCCGTGAGCGGTGTCAGGACCGGGAGCGGAGTCAGTGGGCACCGGTCCATGCTAGTCAGTGCCTCTCGGTACATCGCCTTTCAGTACATCGCCTCTCAGTACATCGCCCCGAGCAGCCGCGCCAGTACCCTGCGGTCCACGCGGCGGGCCGCCGGGCCGGTGCCGAGGAACATCTTCAGGTCGCGGCCGAACTGCAGCGCGTTGGCGGGCGGATCGGTGAGGAAGCCGGCGTCCGTGTCCAGGGACCGGGTGCGGTCCAGCTGGATGATGGGGGCATGCGGGTTGTCCTCCGGCCCGAGCACCAGGATGAAGCCGCCCACGGTGCAGTCCGGGAACGCCCGCTGCAGGGCCACCATGGCCGGGGCCAGCGAGGGTGGGGAGATCCGGCGGTCCCCGAGCAGCAGCTCGGCCCCGTCCCACCGGTACACCCCGTCCGGGACCTGGAGGGACCCGACCACGGCCAGCCGGTCCCCGCACAGCACGACGTGGTCGATGGCCCCGGAACTGATCCGGCCGAACTTCAGGTTCAGCCCGGTGACGAGCCGGGCCGCCGGGAGCGAACCGAGCACCTGGGCCTGCAGGGTGCGGATGGTGCGGGCCTCGCGCACCAGCCGGTTCCCGGCGGGCAGGATCCCGCGCTTGCGGGGAGCGCCGTGCACCTGCTGGGAGCTGCGGATCATGTCCAGCACGGTGTCCTCGCCCAGCGGCGGGTCGTAGTCCACGGTGCCGCGGGCGCTGCCGGGACCGTCGCCGCCGTCGGTCCGACCGCCACGGGCACGGCCCGCGGAGGCGGTGAAGGAGGGGCCCGACGGCGTCGTCCGGCGCCCGCCCGAGGATCCCGGCCCGGCGGTCCCGGCCGCGCCCGGCCGGCCGGGAGCACTGAAGGCGCGGTCGTAGTCACGCCGGGAGTCCGGGTCGCCGATGAGCTGCCAGGCCATGCTGACCCGGCGGAACTCGGCGGCGTCCCCGCCGTAGTCGGGATGGGTGCGACGGGCGGCGCGGCGCCAGGCCGCCTTGAGGGTGGCCGTGTCCGCGTCGAACGCCACGCCCAGGACCTCGTAGGCCGACCTGCCGGAGAAGTCCTCCGGCCTCATCCGCCGACCCCGTGCCGGGACTGTGGCTCGACCTCGGGCATGGCGGTGGGCTCCTCGGGGGATCGGGGCGGGCGGGACGGGATGGCCTCCGCCTATTCTGGCAGGTCGCCGGGGGGATCGGGGGAGCGCGGCGTCGCGACCCGGACCTCGCGCGGGCCTTGAACGGGCCTTGAACGGGCCTGGGGCGGCGTGGTCCCGTCGACCGGTCCGGACGAGGTCGGCCGGCTGGTCCGACACCGGGTGGCCGCAGCCCCCTGAGCACCGTCACGACCCGCTCGTACACTGGAGGGATGACCTCCACCACCGGCCGGACATACCTGGACCATGCCGCCACCACGGCGGTCCGTCCCGCAGCCCTGGAGGCGTTCACGGCCAGCGCGCTGTCCCTGGGCAACCAGTCCTCCCTGCATTCCTCCGGCCGCGGGGCCAAGCTGCGGGTCGAGACCGCCCGGGACGCGCTCGCGAGCGCGCTGGGGGCGCACCCCAGCGAGGTCGTCTTCACCTCCGGGGGCACCGAGTCGGACAACCTCGCCCTCAAGGGCCTGTACTGGGCCCGGCGGGATGCCGCCCGCCAGGCCGGGCGACCGGCCTGCCACCGCATCGTGCTGACCGGCATCGAGCACTCCGCGATCCTGGACACGGCCGAGTGGCTCCAGGCCCATGAGGGGGCGCAACTGGACGTCGTCCCGGTCGGCCCGGACGGCAGGGTCGAGATGGACGCCTGGCGGGACACGCTGGCCCGTGACCCGGAGACCATCGCGGTGGCCACCCTGATGTGGGCCAACAACGAGATCGGCACCATCCAGCCGATCGCCGAGGCCGCCGCCTGCGCCGCGGACCACGGCGTGCCCTTCCACACGGACGCGGTGCAGGCCTTCGGGGCCGTGCCGCTCGACTTCCCGTCCTCCGGGGCCACGACCATGGCCGTCACCGGGCACAAGATCGGGGCCCCCGTGGGCGTCGGCGCCCTGCTGGTGCGCCGGGACGCCACGCTCACCCCTGTCCAGCACGGCGGCGGCCAGGAACGGGACATCCGCTCCGGCACCATCCCCGTGGCACTCATCGAGGCCTTCGCCGCCGCCGCCACCGAGGCCACCCAGAACCTGCCGGTCGAACGCGGGCGCGTCGGTGCGCTGCGGGACCGGCTGATCGCCGGCGTCCGCGAGTGTCTGCCCGAGGCGCGGCTCACCGGTGCCGAGGACCTCGATCCGGTCACCGGGGAGCGACTGCCGGCCGGCACCCGCCGGCTGCCGGGCAACGCGCACTTCATCTTCCCGGGCTGCGAGGGCGACTCGATCCTGTTCGGCCTGGACATGGCCGACGTCGAGGCCTCCACCGGCTCGGCCTGCTCGGCCGGGGTGCCCCGGCCCTCCCCCGTGCTGATCGCCCTCGGGGTCGACGAGGACCTGGCGCGGGCCGTCCAGCGGTTCAGCCTCGGGCATACATCGACCGCCGAGGACGTTGAGAAGGTGCTGGACGTCCTGCCGGGCGTCCACGCCGCCGCGCTCAGGGCCGGGATGGCCGGGCACGATTCCGGCATCCGCACCGCCAACAGCCACCGCTGAGAGCCGCCCGGGGGCCGCGTCCCCGCCGCAACGTACCGAAGGGAACCAGCCATATGAAGGTCCTCGCCGCCATGAGCGGGGGAGTCGACTCCGCCGTCGCCGCCGCCCGTGCCGTGGACGCCGGGCACGAGGTCGTCGGGGTGCACCTGGCGCTGTCCCGGATGCCCGGGACCCTGCGCACCGGTTCCCGGGGCTGCTGCACGATCGAGGACTCCCGGGACGCCTGGCGCGCCTGCGAGCGGCTGGGCATCCCGTTCTACACGTGGGACTTCTCCGAGAGGTTCAAGGAGGACGTGGTGGACGACTTCGTGGCCGAGTACGCCGCCGGCCGCACGCCCAATCCCTGCATGCGCTGCAACGAGCGGATCAAGTTCGCCGCCCTGCTGGAGAAGGCGCTGGCCCTGGGGTTCGACGCAGTGTGCACCGGTCACTACGCCAAGGTCGTCCGCACGGACGCCGGCACCCTGGAACTGCACCGCGCCGCGGACTGGGCCAAGGACCAGTCCTACGTGCTCGGCGTGCTGACCGCCGAGCAGCTGGAGCACTCGATGTTCCCGCTGGCCGACACCCCCTCCAAGGACCTCGTGCGGGCCGAGGCGGCCGAGCGGGGGCTCTCCGTGGCCGCCAAGCCGGACTCCCACGACATCTGCTTCATCCCGGACGGGGACACCCGCGGCTGGCTGGCCGAACGGATCGAGATGACGTCAGGGGACATCCTGGACACCGAGGGCAACCGCCTGGGCTCCCACCCCGGTGCGCACGCCTTCACGGTGGGCCAGCGCAAGGGCCTGAACATCGGCCGGCCGGCCCCCGACGGCCGGCCCCGGTTCGTGCTCGAGGTCCGGCCCAAGGACAACACCGTGGTGGTCGGCGCGAAGGAGATGCTGGCCGTGGACCGCGTCACCGGGATCCGCCCGTCCTGGGCCGGCGCACCGCTGGCCGAGGACACCACGGGGGACTGGTTCGGCTGCCACCTGCAGGTCCGTGCCCACGGCGATCCGGTCCCGGCCCGGGCGCGCGTGCACCGTCAGCACGACACCGTCAGCTGGGTCCTGGAACTCGACGAGCCGCTGCAGGGCGTGGCACCGGGCCAGACCGCGGTGCTCTACCAGGGCACCCGGGTGCTGGGCCAGGCGACGATCGACACCGCCGTGAACGCGGCGCGGGCCGCGTGACGCAACGATCCCGGGGCCACGGGACCGTCACCGTAGGCTGGAACCCATGACCACCGAGCCCGCCACCGGACCCCGCCCGGACACCGACTTCGATCCCCATGCCACCTCATTGGAGGGGACGGCCGAACCGGCGGTGCTGCAGGAGCTGTTCGAGATCCGCGGCAGCATCGACAACTTCGACGCGTCGCTGGTCTACCTGCTGGCCGAGCGGTTCAAGTGCACCCAGCGGGTGGGCCGGCTGAAGGCCGAGCACCGGCTGCCGCCGTCGGACCCCGGACGCGAGGCCGCCCAGATCAACCGCCTGCGCCGGCTGGCCGAGGACGCGGACCTGGACCCCGCCTTCGCGGAGAAGTTCCTGAACTTCATCGTCTCCGAGGTCATCCAGCATCACCAGGCCATCGCCGACCGGCAGGACTGAGGGAGCCCGCGCATGACCCGTGCCTCCCTGACCGGAGCCTGGCCCGGAGCAGATCCCGTGGCCGCGGCCCGGGACGTCCTGAACGCCCTGGGCCACCCGCACCAGCCCGTGTTGCCTGAACTGCCCGGCCGGGGACCCGGCTCGGACCCGGTCGGCCGCGCCGCCGCCCTGCTGGACGGCCTGGCGGTCGACCTGCAACCGCACGGCTGGCGACTGGTCCCCGAGCCCGGGATGGACCACCGGCGGGCCGCCTCCGCGCTCCGCTCCGACGTCAACGCCTTCACGGACGTGGCCGGTGACACCGGGCTCACGGTGGAGGATCTCGTGGTCCGTGTGACCGGGCCCCTGTCCCTGGCCGCCAACCTGTGGCTGCCCGGAGGCGAGCGCTCCCTGTCCGACTCCGGCGCCCGGCGTGACGTGGCCCAGTCCCTGGCCTCCGGGCTGGCGGAATGGCTCCGCTCCGTGCGCGCCGCGACCGGGGCGGCCCGGCTGACGGTGCTGGTGGACGAGCCCCAGGCCGCCGCCGTGCTCTCCGGGGCGCTGCCCACCGCGAGCGGTTACCGCACGGTGCGCTCCATTCCCCGCTCCGAGGTCCGGCAGGCCTGGACGCTGGTGGCCGACGCGGCGCTCGACGGCGGTGCGACCGGCATCGTGCACGCGCCGGGCCGCTCGGGTGCCGGTGAGCCGTGGGGCTGGCCCGACCTGGCCCTGCTGGCCTCCGAGGCCCTCCCCGCGGTCCCGCCGCCGGCCGGCCCCGACGGGCAGGACCGTGAAGGTTCCGGGGACGACGTCGGCAGGGGCCTGGCCCTGCCGCTGGCACCCCTGGAGGGGGCCGGGTCCGACCCGGCCCGCTGGGACGTCATCGCCGGCTGGGTCGAGGCCGGCCGGACCGTGACGCTCCAGCTGCCGCCGCCCGGCGACCCGCACCCGGCCCCCGCGCCCGGAGCGGCCGAGGCCACCCGCCCCTACCGGGACACCGCCGTGGGCATCGCCCGGACGTGGGCACGGATGGGGCTGGACCCGCAGCACCTGTCGCTCGTGGTGCTCGGCGCCCCGGACCTGTCCGCCGGCACCCGGCACGCCGCCAACCGGGCCCTGGCGGCCACCGTGACCGCAGCGGAGGAACTGGACCGCATCCGCCAGGACGGCGGTCTCTGACTCAGGCCCTCGGCGCCCGGCCCGGCGGCTGGACCGGGACGGGGAGCAGGGGACCGTCCACCGTCAGGGGCACGGTGACCGGGTGGCCCGGTTCCACGGTGACGGCGGCCCCGTCGACGATCACCGGCAGCGGGCCCGCGTCGGCGGCGGGGTCGGCGTCGTCATGGTCAGCGCCCTGCAGGGTGAGGGTGGTGCCCTCCGGGGTGATCTCCACCCGCAGTCTCCGGCCCCGGAAACGGAACCGGAAGCACAACCGGCCCAGGCGGGCCGGCAGGCGCGGGGCGAGGCGCAACTCGTCGCCGTCCACGTGCAGCCCCCCGAGGCCGGACACGAGCGCCAGCCACGCCCCCGCCAGGGAGGCCAGGTGCAGCCCCTGGTGGGTGTCGTCCTGCAGGTCGCGCAGGTCCACGAGAGCGGCCTCGCGCAGGTACGCGACCGCCAGGTCCAGGTGTCCCACCCGGGCACAGGCCACGGACTGCACCGCCGCGGACAGCGACGAGTCCCGCACGGTCCGCCGCTCGTAGTAGTCCACGTCCCGGGCGGCCTGCTCGGCGGTGAACTCGTCGGGGCACCACCACAGGGCCTGCACGAGGTCCGCCTGCTTGACCACCTGGTGCCGGTAGAGGGTCAGGTAGTGGGTGTGCTCCTGGAGCGGTTCCGGTCCGGGGTCCTCCTCGAAGTCCCACTCCCGGTAGGTCGTGAAGCCCTCGTTGGCCGGGTGCACGCCGAGCGAGTCGTCGTAGGGCACGTGCAGGGCCGCGGCCAGCGCGAGCCACCGTCGCGGCTCGTCATCGGCCACGCCGAGCCGCCGGGCGTCCGGCGCGTACGCGGCGCACGCGCCGGCCGCGGCGCGCAGGTTCCACCGGGCCATCAGGACGGTGAACACGTTGTCGTCCACCACGCCGGTGTACTCGTCCGGACCCGTCAACCCGAGCAGGTGGGCCGCATCGTCGTGGTCGTGGTGGGCCAGGCCCGTCCACAGCCGGGCCGTCTCGACCAGCACGTCCACGCCCCCGATCTCCGTCAGGGGCCTGCCGGTGGAATCGGCCCAGAACCGGAAGGAGCGGGCGATGTCCGCGTTGAGGTGCATGGCCGCCGTGGACGCGGGCCAGTAGGCCGAGGTCTCCCTGCCGCTGATGGTGCGCCACGGGAACGCGGCCCCGGGCAGGTCCAGCACGCGGGCGCGCTCGCGGGCCCGGTCCAGCCCGGAAGCGCGCCACCGCAGGGTCCGGGCCGCGTCCCGGGGCCGCAGCAGCGTCAGGACCGGCACCAGGAATCCGTCGATGTCCCAGAAGGTGTGCCCGCTGTACCCCGAACCGGTCAGGCCCTTGGCCCCGATCGGCGCGTCGTGGACGCTGGCCGCCGCCTGGAGCACCTGGAACAGCGCGAACCGCAGGGCGTGCTGCAGCTCAGCGTCACCGTCGACCTCGATGTCGGCGTCCTCCCAGTACGCGTCCAGCACCTCGCGCTGGTCCGACACCAGCCCCGGCCACCCGCGGTCCACCGCCTCGGCCAGCGCGGTCCGGGCCTGGTCGAGCAGGTCCTCGCCGGGATACCGGCCGGACCAGGCGTGCGCGGTGACCTTGACCAGCTCCAGGGTCTGCCCGGCCGCCAGTTCTGCCACGATCGTGGTGGTCACCCGGTCCTCGTCACCGTCCGTGGACACCGCGCTGTCCGGCACGGCAGCCTCCCCGGAGAGTCGCACCGCATGGTCCACGGCCGCGGCGACCCTGATCCGGCTGCTGCGGGTGCGGTGCACGAGGTGGCCCCCGGTCCGGTGCCGTCCGTCGGCCACGGCCTCGAAGGGCCGCCCGAGGACCTCACCCACCCTGGGATCGGGGTTGTCGACCTGGGGCGGGATCCCGTTGACGACCAGGTCGGAGGTCACGACCACCCTGGCGGGGCCGTCGACCGCCTCCAGCCGCCAGTGTGTGGCCGTCACGCACCGGTGGGCCAGCGAGACCAGCCGGGTGGAGTGCAGCCGCATCCTCCGCCCGCCGGGGGTGGTCCACTCCGTCCGGCGGTCCAGGGTGCCGGCGCGCAGGTCCAGGATCCGCTCGTGGTCCTCCGGCGGGGTCTCGCGCACGTCGAGGGCCGCCCCGTCCACCTGGACGCGGATCGCGGCTCCGTCGGCCACCCCGATGATGGCCTCCCCGCGCTCGGGGGCCCCATAGCCGTCCTCCGGATAGGCCAGCGGATGGTGTTCGTGGACCCCGGAGAGGAAGGTGCCGCGGGAGACGCTCGGCTGCGTCTCCTCCAGCGCGCCGCGCAGTCCGATGTGACCGTTGCCCAGGGCGAAGACGGACTCGGCCACGCCCAGGGCCTCCAGGTCCAGGCCGTTCTCGCGAACCCGCCAGGGGCCGATCGTGAAGGAGGGAGTCGCCATGGATTCACCGTACGGGATGACCACCGGCCGGACGGTTCAGAGCCTGCCTGCGGCCTTGAGCCGCAGGTAGGCGTCGGCCAGGGCCGGTGGGAGCCGGTGGGGTGGCTCGTCCACGACCTCGACGCCGAGCAGGTTCAGCTCCCGGGCCGCTGCCCGCCGCTCCAGCACCGCGCGCTCTGCGGCCGCCGCCCGGAACGCCGTCTCGACGTCGTGCCGGTCCCGGGCCAGCGCGGCCAGCTCCGGATCGGCGACGGAGGCGACGACGACCTGATGGCGTGCGGTCAGGGCCGGCAGCACGGGCAGCAGGCCTTCCTGCAGGGCGGCGGTGTCCAGGTCCGTCAGCAGCACCACGAGCGATCGCTGCCGGGACACGGCGGCCACCTCCACGGGCACCTGTGACCAGTCGGCGGCGAGCAGCGTGGGCTGCACGGGGGCCAGGGCGGTGACCATCCGGTGCAGGAGGCTGCCCTTCTCCGTCGAGGACACGCGGGCACGCACCCGGCGGTCCACGGCCACCAGCTCGACCCGGTCACCGCCGGCCGAGGCCAGGGCCGCCAGCAACAGGGAGGCCTCGATGCCGGTGTCCAGCTTGGGCTCGTCATCCACGCGTGCGGCCGCGGTGCGGGAGGCGTCCAGGACGATCACCACCCGCCGGTCCCGCTCCGGCCGCCACGTCCGGATCACCACGTCCCGCCGGCGGGCGGTGGCGCGCCAGTCGATCGAGCGGATGTCGTCCCCGCGGACGTAGTCCCGCAGGGAGTCGAACTCCGTGCCGCCGCCCCGGGTCCGGACGGCGGAGCGGCCGTCCATCTCGCGCAGGCGGGCCAGCCGGGAGGGCAGGTGGCGCCGGGACCGGAACGGGGGCAGGACGGAGATCTGCCCGGGCACCGGATGGGTCACCTGACGGGCTGCCACGCCCAGCGGCCCCCAGGACCGGACCGTCACCGAGGTACTGCGCAGCGTGCCCCGGCGGCGCGGGGCCAGGGTGGTGGACACCCGGCGTCGTTCCCCGGCGGGCACGTCCAGGTCCACCGCCGCGTCAGCGCGGCCGGACTCCGCGACCTGGCCCGCAGAGGGCTGCCAGGCATCGCGCACGGAGCCGCGCAGCCTGCGCCTGCCGGTCTGGGTGATGAGCAGGGCGTTCTGCACCGGTGCGTCCAGGCGGGTCGAGGCGGGCAGGTCGCGGGCGATCAGCACGCCCCGCGGGGAGGCGGCGAGCACCAGGTCTGCACCGGTCACCAGCACCAGGGCGAGCAGGCACCAGCCCACGGTGTCCATCCCGGGGCGGAGCACCACGGGCAGGAGCAGCACGAGGGCCAGCGTCAGGAGGCGGCCGGAGAGCACCATGACAGCGGTGCCTCAGCGGGGCACGGGGACCGTGGCCAGCAGGCCGGAGAGCACTTGGTCGGCCGAGACGCCGTCCAGCTCCGCCTCCGGGCGCAGGGAGACGCGGTGCCGCAGGCACGGCAGGGTCATGGCCTGGACGTCGTCCGGGGTGGTGAAGTCCCGGCCGTTCAGCCACGCCCACGCCTTCGCGGTGTTCAGCAGGGCGGTGGACCCGCGCGGTGAGACGCCCAGCTGGAACGACGGCGAGACGCGGGTGGCCCGGGCCAGGTCCGTGACGTAACCGATCACCCCGGGGCCGGACTGGACCCCGGCCACGGCGCGGCGGGCTGCCTGGACGGTGCCGGCACCGGCCACGGGGCGGATGCCGGCGGCGGCGAGGTCGGAGGCGTCGAAGCCCTCGGCGTGGCGTCGCAGGATCTCCATCTCGTCCTCACGCCCGGGCAGGTCCATGGTCACCTTGAGCAGGAACCGGTCCAGTTGGGCCTCCGGCAGCGGGTAGGTGCCCTCGTACTCCACCGGGTTCTGGGTCGCGGCCACCATGAACGGGTCCGGCAGCGGCCGGGAGGCACCGTCCACGGAGACCTGCCGCTCGGCCATCGCCTCCAGCAGGGCGGCCTGCGTCTTGGGCGGGGTGCGGTTGATCTCGTCGGCCACCAGCAGGTTCGTGAACACCGGTCCGCGGCGGAACTCGAACTCCCCGGAGCGGGTGTCATAGACCAGGGACCCGGTCACGTCGCCCGGCATGAGGTCCGGGGTGAACTGCACGCGGTGGGTGTCCAGGGACAGTGCGGCGGACAGTGCTCGCACGAGCAGGGTCTTGGCCACCCCGGGTACCCCCTCCAGCAGCACGTGACCGTGGCAGAGCAGCCCGATCAGCAGGCCGGTGACGGCCGGCTGCTGCCCGACGACGGCGCGCGCCACCTCCTGCCGGACCCGGTCGAGGCTCTCGCGCAGCTCCGCGCCGTCCAGCCGGTCCGGCTGGTCCGGCCGGTCCGGGCGGAACGGGTCGGCCGGCGGGGCCGGCTGCGGATCGGGGTGGGGGATGCTCATGGGGTCCTCAGGTCGGTGTCGGATGGTGTGTCGGCTGCGGTGTCTGTCGCGGTGGGCGTCTTGTCCGGCGCGGTGCCCGTGGCCTGCAGTCCCCGGTGGACCTCGTCCTCGAGGTCCTGCAGGGCGGCGGCCGCGGCCACCAGGTCCCGGCCGGAGCCGACGTCGTCCACGTCGAGCGCGGAGCCGACCCGGCCGGCATCCAGGCCGCTCGCCCGGGACGCCGCCGTCACCACCGCCCCGACCGGGGCCGAGGGGCCGAGACGCAGGGCCGAGGCCAGCCGTACGAGCGTGGCCGAGCGCAGGGTGCGGGCCGCCGCCGGGTACTGGCCGGAGTGCTCGTACAGGCGGGCCCGGCCCACGGCCGTCTCCGAGGCCGGCACGATCACCGGCAACGGTTCCACCGCCAGCGGACCGTGCCGCCGTCCCCGCCACAGCAGCAGCACGAGCAGGCAGACGCCCAGCCACAGCCCCGCGGGGCGGACCCAGTCGGGAAGCAGCCGGTCCAGGGTGGGTGTCCCGCCGTCCACCGGGACGTCCGCCAGGGAGGGCAGGTACCAGATGACGTCCGTGCCCCGGCCCAGGGTCCACAGGGACAGCACGGCGTGACCCTCGTCCGCGGCACCGGCGTTGGCCACCATGTCCCGGTGCCCCAGGACCACGGTGCCCTCGGCGGTGGTCACCACGGCGTGTGCGGCCCCGGACGGCCCCGCATCGGTACCGGGGACCGGGAAGCATTCCTGACCGGACGGCCCGGTCCGGTAGGACCGTCCCCCCGCGGACACGGACCGGGCCTCGACGGCCGCGGGCCAGTGGCACTGCTGGCCCGCGGGGAGCGGGGCGCCCTCGGGGACGACACCGCCCTGGCTCACCCCGGGGGCCAGCGCCTGCAGGACGGGCAACCCCGGTTCCACCAGTACCCGCCGCCCGGGGCCGACGCCCTCGGCGAACTGCCCCAGCCCCTCGGCGGGCAGGTGTCCGGCCGGGTCGTGGAACAACACCGGGGCACCGGGGTGCTCGGCGGCCAGGGCCAGGGCCTCCGGCAGCGAGGCGGCCGGATGGACCGCGATCCCGTGCTGGGCCAGGACCCGCGCGACGGCCCTGCCGCCCTCCGGCCGCGCCGAGTCCGTGCCGAGCGGACGGGCGCCGGGGTCCTGGCGCAGGATCGAGGGCAGAGCGACGAGCACGAGCAGGGCGGCCAGGACGAACCAGATCCAGGCGGCACGCCACCAGCGGCGGACGGCCCGCCCGGTGTCCGGGACGGCGGGAGCCGGGTGGACGGTGGCGGCGGGAAGAGTGGGGGGAGTCCTCAACGCGGCGCCACCAGGGACGAGGAGCCCGGACCGCCCGGACCGGTGACGACCGGTGCGGTGGGAGCGGTGGGAGCGGACTCCAGCCGCACATCGAGCCGGCGGACGGACTCGGCCTGGGCGACGGTGGCGGAGCGCTCACCGTAGATCACCGCGTTGAACACGACGGCGGCACCGTGCAGGGCCTCGTGCTCGGCGGGGAAGGCGGCTCCGAGGGCGTGGGCGGCCTCCGTGGCCGTCCGCCCCGGGCGGGCATCCAGCACGGTGCGCACCTCGGCCTGGCGGACCAGGGCCCGGAACCAGGAGGCGAGCGCCGCGTCCGGGTCCCCGGCGGCCAGTGCGGCGGCGGCCGCACGCCGGTGGTCCCCGGGGGTCGACGAGCGGTCGGCCAGCACCACGTCAGCCCGTCGGGCCCCTCCGGAGGCATGGGCCCTGGGCCGCACCAGCAGCAGCACGGGGACGGCGACCACCACGACGATCACCAGCAGCACCCAGCCCGGGAACGCCGGGACACCACCGCCGAGGGAGTCGAGCCACTCCACGAGGCCGGCGAACACCTCTCCCAGCCATTCCAGGACCGGGTTGGGCGCGGCCTCGGCGTACTCCCGGCCGGCCAGTTCCTCCTGCAGGAGCCGTCGGGCGTCGTCCCGGTCCGGGGGCCAGCCGTCCCGGGCGGCGGGGGACGGCACGGCCAGCACCGTCGGGACCGGCGGCACGGTGAGCGGGGCCAGCGGGATCAGGCCGGCCCGGGGATCCCGGACGGGCGGTGGCGGCCGGGGACCAGGTCCTCGGTGCCGGCCGCGGCCTGGACGTCGCGCACGGTGCTGAACCGCTCGTCATCGGCCACGCCGGCCCGGTCGGCCGCCGCGGCCAGGTCCAGGTCGAAGCTCTCGTGCCGGATCCGGTAGTCCACGTACAGCAGGGCGGTGACGCAGGAGAGGAACGCGCGGGTGATGGCGTTGACCAGCGCGGTGACCACGAGGGTCACCAGCATCCACACCCGGGCGGACTCGAGCGCCTGCTGGACGGAACCGGGCTCCAGGAAGGGATCGCCCAGACCGCTGAACAGGGACAGCGGCGTGGTGATCACGGAGGAGATGACGCCGACGATGATCGACACCAGCAGCACGATGCCGAAGGTCCGCCACCAGTGCCCGCGGGTCAGGGACCAGGAACGGCCGATGGAGCGGAAGGGCCCGTGCTGCTCCACCGCGACCGCCGCCGGTGCCAGCAGGACCTTGACGTAGATCCACACCCACGCGACCACCATCCCGAGGGAGACGACGAACAGCAGGATGCCCATCACGGCGGTCGTCGTCGTGTCACCGGCGGCAGCGCCGGCCACGAGGGCGACGAAGAGTCCCAGGAAGACGATCATGGTCACGGCACCGGCCAGCAGGTACAACCCACCGAGCCCCGCCAGCGACCAGACCTGCCGGCCGGTCAGGCGCCAGGCCTGGCCCAGGGAGGTCTTCAGCCCGGCGGCGGCACGCAGGACCACGACCGCCAGCACGCCCTGCGCGATGATCCCCGTGAACAGGGTCACCAGGGCGGCGAGCAGGAGCACGCCCAGGGAGCCGAAGAACTGGCCGAAGACCGGATTGCCGAGGGGATCGCCGGCGAACGGGTCCTGCCCGGACTCCTCCAGCATCACCAGCTCGAACGCCGCGTCGAGGAAGGACGTGGCGGCCAGGGCGGACAGGATGATCTCGAGCAGCGCCACGATCAGGGCGGTCCCGAAGACGGCCGCGGCGTTGCGCCGGATCGTGGAGAAGGCGCCGCCCAGGATGTCACCCAGGGCCAGCGGGATCAGCGGGATGGTCCCGGGCCGGCGGGACGGGGTGCCGTAGCCCGGCTGCTGGGGGTAGCCGTAGGGGGACTGGTTCAGGGGCCGGCCGTAGGGATCGTGGGCCGGGGGCTGGGGCTGGCCAGAGGGGCCGTACCCGGGGCCCGACGTCGGCGCACCCCAACCGGACGGCTGGTCCGGGCCGTAGGGTCCGGGCCCGCCCCGGTGGTCGTCGTCGCGTGGCTGGTGCTGTTGGTCCACCGGAAGGTCCCCTCGTGAATGGTCCTGTGTCGTGCCCTGGCAAGGCCGGCGGGGCGGCGCGGAAAACCACGGCACGCCCCGGTCAGGACCGACTATATCGGCCGTCGACCCGCCGGTCGGATAGGGTGGGACAGATGGCCGACCGGGCCGGTCCTGTGGGCCACCGTGAGGCCCCGGCGGTCGCGGAGAGCGGCCCGTCCGGGTGAGGACGTGAGGCAGGGGAGGAAGTATCCGGTGAAGGCCAGAATCCTGGTGGTCGACGACGACGAGGCGCTGTCGGAGATGATCGGCATCGTGCTGCGCAATGACGGGTTCGAACCGACCTTCTGCGTGGACGGCGCCCAGGCGCTGGACATGTTCCGCTCCTCCCGGCCGGACCTGGTCCTGCTGGACCTGATGCTGCCGGGCATGGACGGGATCGAGGTGTGCAAGGCGATCCGCGGCGAGTCGGACACCCCCATCGTCATGCTCACGGCCAAGTCCGACACCTCGGACGTGGTGCGCGGCCTCGAGGCCGGTGCGGACGACTACGTGCCCAAGCCCTTCAAACCCGCCGAACTCGTGGCCCGGGTCCGGGCGCGGCTGCGCGAGGGCGAGCAGCGCGCGCCGGAGACGCTGAAGATCGCGGACCTGAGCATCGACGTCGCCGGTCACCAGGTGACCCGCGAGAACTCCTCGATCCCGCTGACCCCGCTGGAGTTCGACCTTCTGGTCGCGCTGGCCCGCAAGCCCTGGCAGGTCTTCACCCGCGAGATGCTGCTGGAGGAGGTCTGGGGCTACCGGCACCAGGCGGATACCCGGCTGGTGAACGTGCACGTCCAGCGGTTGCGGTCCAAGGTGGAGAAGGACCCGGAGAACCCGCAGGTCGTCCTGACCGTCCGGGGCGTCGGATACAAGGCAGGCCAGGCCTGAGTTGACCGAGGGCCCAGCGTCCGCCCCGGAGCGGGCGGAAGCCGACAGCTCCGGCCTCGGGTCTCGGGCCCGCGAGGCGGCCGGCACGGTCCGGCGCGCCGTCCACCGCCGGTGGGCCGCCTCGTTGCAGCTGCGCACCGTGGTCATCACCGCCGTGCTGACCATGGTCTCCGCTGCCGTGTTGGCGTTGTTCCTGACCCAGCAGATCACCTCGGGCCTGTTCCAGTCCCGTTTCGACCAGGTGGAGGCGGAGTCGAACCGCGGCCTGAGCACGGCACGCTCGATCTTCGGCAACAGCGTCTCCTCGGACCCGGACGACACCGTCCAGCTGGTCGAGGACACCCTGAACTCCCTCGCCGGCCAGACCGGCGCCACCGTGGGCCGGGACCTGCTGCTGATCCCGATCGAGCAGTCGCAGAACCTGTACGTGGGGACCCGGACCACGAACAACCTGGACGCCGACGTCATCCCCGAGGCGCTCGCCCAGGCCGTCCAGGACGGGACGGGCACGTACTGGCAGTCGATCTCGCTGCCGGACTCCGGCGGTGGCACCAACCCCGGCCTGGCGTTCGGCACCCGGGTGACCCTGCCTCCCGGCAACGTCTACGCCCTGTACATGGTCTACGACCTCTCCAGCGTGCAGCAGACCCTGGACTACCTGATGCGCGTGCTGGTCGTCGCCGGGGCCATGCTGGTGATGATGAACTCGCTGATCGCGGTCTATGTCACCCGCTCCGTGGTGCGCCCCGTGAGCCAGGCGGCGCTGACCGCCGAGTCGCTGTCCTCGGGGGACCTGAGCGTGCGCATGCCGGTCCACGGCGAGGACGAGATGGCCCGGCTGGGGACGTCCTTCAACCGGATGGCGGACAACATCCAGGACCAGATCACGCAGTTGGCGGAACTGTCCCAGATCCAGCAGCGCTTCGTCTCGGACGTCTCCCACGAGCTGCGCACCCCGCTGACCACCGTGCGAATGGCCGCCGAGGTCCTCTACGACTCGCGCGAGGACTTCGACCCCGTCAACCGGCGGTCCACGGAACTGCTCTACCACCAGGTGGAGCGCTTCCAGGCGCTGCTGGCGGACCTGCTGGAGATCACCCGCTTCGATGCCGGCGCCGCCACCGTGGCCGCCGAGCGGACCGACCTGCTCCACCTCGCGGCGGACGTCGTCCTGACGGCCGAGCCGCTGGCCAGCAAGGCGGACACCGAGGTGTTCCTGGTGCCCAGCGGCACCGACGTCACCGCCGAGGTGGACCCCCGGCGCATCGAGCGGATCGTGCGGAACCTCATCAACAACGCGATCGAGCACGGGGAGGGACGCCCGGTGGACGTCATCCTCGGATCGGACGAGGACTCGGTGGCCATCGTCGTGCGGGACCACGGCATCGGGATGTCCGCCGAACAGGCCTCCCGCGTCTTCGACCGGTTCTGGCGGGCGGACCCGGCCCGGGCCCGCACCACCGGCGGATCCGGGCTGGGCCTGTCCATCGCCACCGAGGACACCCGGCTGCACCACGGCCGGCTCGACGCCTGGGGAGAACCGGGCGATGGATCCGCCTTCCGGCTGACCATCCCGCGGCGCAGCGGTGACGCGGTGGACGAGGGCTCGCCCCTGCAGCTGCCGCCGGTGTATACCGAGGACCAGCGACGCCGGCCCACGGACATCGAGAGCGCGGAACCGGCGGGGACGGCCGGCCTGGTCCTACCGGACCGCATCCACGAACAGGCACTGGTCCGGCGGCCGCCCGAGACGCCGACCGAGGAGGTGCGGTGAACACGACGCGGACGACCCGACGAGCGGCGCCACGGAGCCCGGGCCACCCGGCGCGGTGGCGGTGGCTGGTCATGCTCGTGGCCGGACTGCTCGTCCTCAGCGGTTGCGCGCAGTTGCCGCAGGGCGGTCCCGTGGGCACCTCGGAGCCCCTGGCCGGGAACGACAACCAGGTCAACTACACCTTCACTCCCTCGGGGCCGTCCGACGGGGACAGCCCGGAGGAGATCATCCGCGGCTTCCTCACGGCCGGCACCGGGGTCCAGGACGACTACGCCACGGCGCGCGAGTTCCTCACCGAGGACGCGGCCGCCGCGTGGCAGCCGACTGCCCGGACACTGGTCTACACCTCCGAACCGACCCTCGTCCCCTCGGCCACCGACAACGTGTACACCGTGCAGATGGAGGTCGAGTCGGTGGTGGACGATCGCGGCATCATGAACCGCATGCCCGCGAACACCACCGAGGCGGCGGAGTTCGAGGTGACCGAGGAGGACGGACAGTGGCGGATCACCCGGGCGCCGGCCGGCGTCGTCCTGGAGACCACCCAGTTCCGGGCCCTGTTCGGCTCCCACGAGCTCTACTTCTATGACCAGTCGTACCAGTACGCCGTGCCGGACGTGCGCTGGTTCCTGAACCGCCCCGGCACGGCCGCGGACATCGTCGACGCCCTGCTCAACGGCCCGGCGCCCTACCTGGAGGGAGCCGTGCGCACCGCGTTCCAGTCCGGGTCCGAGCTGGCCCGGCCCTCCGTGCCGATCAGCGGCGGCGCGGCCAAGGTCGACTTCACCCAGCAGACCTTCGAGGGCACCGACGGGCTGACCAGGCGCCGGATGCAGCAACAGCTCGAGCTCACCCTCGGCGGGCTCAACAACGTCTCCACCGTGGACCTGTCCGTCGACCTCGACCCCATCGACCTCGGCCCGACCCCGGACGGCTTCGTCGCCGCCCGCGTCAACCCCAGCGTGGGCTCCACCCAGGTGGCCGTGGCCGACGGGCAGCTGGTCTACTACGAGGGGGATGCCGCCGTGCCGGTCGGCGGCCTCCGGATCGACGCCGGCGAGCCGCCGGCGCTGCCGGCCATGAGCCTGGACGGCACCCGGTTCGCGTTCCTCAACCCCGAGCGGGACCAGATGCGCACCGCGGACACGGACGGCTTCCAGCGGCTGGTCCTGCAGGGGCGGGACCTCACGCGGCCCAGCTTCGACCTGTCCGGCTGGGTCTGGACCGTCGACCACGCCCAGGGCACCCGCGTGATGGCCATCGACGCCGGCACGGGGGGTGCCGGGGACGAGGCCACGCGCGAGATCAGCGCCGAGTGGATCGGCGATCGCCACGTCTCGGCGCTGAGGATCTCGCGGGACGGCACGCGTGCGGCCATCGTGGCCGGTGAGGGGGAGTCCAACCACCTCTACCTCGCCGGGGTCATCCGCGACTCCGAGGGCGTTCCACGCGGGCTCGGTAACCCGGTACGGCTGGAACCGACCGTCCCGATCACGGACGTCACCTGGCTCTCCGACCAGGAACTCGTGGTGGCCTCCACCAGTCCCAACGAGCCGGTGGAGGCGCAGGTCGTCGGGTTCGACGGGTCCCTGCGCACCCTGAAACCCCTGCTCGGCATGACCGGACTCTCGACCGGGCCGGCGGACAACCCGATCTACGCCGAGACCGCGGAAGCCGTCCACGCCCTCGCCGGGTCCACGTGGCGGTCCCAGGCGGGAGTGGCCAAGGACCTGGCCTTCCCCGGCTGATCGTCCGGTCCGCCTCACTGCACACGGGCCCGGCCGGCGGGGCGTCGTCCACCACCGGCGTCCGCGCGCGCCGCCCGGGCAGGCGCGGGCGGCAGGATGGCGCCATGAACCTATGGCCCCGTTCCCTCGCCATCGGTCTGGACCGACTGGTCCAGGCGCCGGCCGTCCGGACGATCGGGCACGCCGCGAGGGAACTGACCGGGCTGCTGCTGCCCGTGGAGTGCACCGTGTGCGGTGTCCAGGACGGTGCCGTCTGCCCTCCGTGCGCCGAGCAGCTCACCGCCTCGGTGCTGCGCCCGTTCCGGGCCGAACGGGACGCCGCCGCGCTACCGCTGGTGTCCGTGAGTCCCGACGCCGGCCCGGCGCCGCTGGCGGTGGTGGCCGCGGGCCGCTACGGCGGCCCCCTGGCGCGGGCGTTGCTGGGTTTCAAGGACCATGGCCGCACGCCGGTCGGCCGGCACCTGCGACCGGCGGTGCACCGGGCGCTGGCCGCCGTCCCGTCGCTGGTGGGCGAGCAGGCACCGCATGGACCCGGCGTCCCCTGGACGGCACCGGCCCTGCTGGTCCCGGTCCCGGGCAGTGCAGCCGGTTTCCGGCGCCGGGGATACGACCCGGTGGCCGAGCTGCTGACCGGTCCGCTCCCGCCCGGCTGGGAACTGGCTCCCCGGCTGCTGCGCCATGCCCGTGGACGCGCCGGTGCGCGGGCGCGCGGACGACCGGGGCGGACCGCGAGCCATGCCGGAACGGCCTCCACCCTGCGCCGCCACCGCAACGCCGGGCGGTTCCGCGCGACCGGCCGGGCACGCCGGGGCCAGGGGCGCACCGTGGTGCTGTTCGACGACGTGATGACCACCGGGTCCACCCTCGCCGCCGCCTGGCAGGCCCTGGACGGGCGGGGGCTGAGACCCGCCGCGGCGGTGGTCCTGGCCGCCGTGACAGCACCCGGATCCGAGCCCTCTGGGGGACTTAACTCCGGGTGGAGAACCGACTAGGCTGAGCGTGCGGAACCCGGGAGGGAACCGTCAGAGGCGGCAGGAAGGAGGAGTTCTTCCCGCCGCCGATGTGCATTAAGGGGCCAGTCGGTACCCCGGCCCCCGGTGCTACACCACTGTTCGGATGGCCGCGAGGCCCTAGGAGGACATCATGACCATGGACGTCAGCTACGTTGCCCGCAACGTGTCGATCCCGGACCGGTTCCGGGACTACGCCCAGGAGAAGTTCAGCAAGATCGAGCAGCTCGCGCAGCGTGCTCAACGGCTGGAGATCAAGGTCACCAAGCAGTCCAACCATCGCCATTCGGGCCAGAACCTGACCGTTGAGCTCACGGTGCAGGGCAAGGGCAAGGTCATCCGGGCCGAGGCCCAGTCCGACGACAAGTTCGCGGCCTTCGACCTGGCGTTCGGCAAGCTCCTGGAGCGACTGCGGAGGCTCCGCGACCGGCAGAAGGACCGGCAGCACCAGCGCGTGTCCGTCGCCGACGCCACGGCGGCCCTGCCCGTGATCGATCCGGACCGGTCACTCGTGGACCAGGTCAAGGCGGAGCAGGCAACGCAGGAGGACGTCCAGGGCGAGCAGAACGGCGAGGCCCCCGTGAAGATCCGCAAGAAGGTCTTCCCGGCCCAGCCGATGACCGTCCATGACGCCGTGGATGCCATGGAGATGGTCGGCCACGACTTCTACCTGTTCGTCGACGAGGAGTCCGGACGTCCCTCGGCGATCTACCGGCGCAAGGGCTGGTCCTATGGCGTCATCGCCCTCGACGCGGAGCACCCGGATGCCGAACCCCGCGAGGAGGAGATCGGCTACCGGGCGGCCGCCGTCTGAGGTCCCCCGAATCTCCTGAGCGCAGTGCCCGTCCCGGCAGGGGCGGGCACTGTCCCTGTCCGGACCGATCCGACCGCGAGGACCGCCCACCCATGACGTCCGCTCCGCCAGCCCTGAGCGCCTCAGAGGCCCGTCGCACCGTCCTGGCCGCTCAGCTGCTGGACCGCCCGCGCCGACCCGGGCCGGTGACCGGCCGCCGGATCAGGGCGGTGCTGGACCGGCTGAGCGTGGTGCAGATCGACTCCGTGAACGTGCTGGCCCGGGCGCACTACGTGCCCGTCTACAGCAGGCTCGGACCCTACGAGACGGCGGGGCTGGACCGCGTCTGGCACCAGGCCCCGCGTGACTGGACCGAGTACTGGGCGCACGAGGCCTCCCTCGTGCCGACCCGGCTGCGGCCCGCACTCCTGGCCGTCCAGCGCCGCACGTGGATGTCCGCCACGGACCTGGACGCGGCGCTGCGCGAGGAACTGTCCGACCGGATCCTGGCATTGCTGGAGGCGTCGCGGCCCCTGACGGCCCGGCAGGTCGAGGCCCGGTTGGGAGACCACGGCCGGCACGAGGGGAACTGGGGCTGGAACTGGACCGTGGTCAAGCGCGTCCTCGAGGATCTCTTCGCCTCCGGGCGCATCGCCAGTGCCGGGCGCAACGCGCAGTTCGAGCGCCGGTTCTTCCCGGTCTCACGGCTCACCCCCCACGTCGGGGAACCGGACGCCCACACGGCCGCCGTCGAGCTCGTCCGGGCCGCCTCGCGGGCCCTGGGCGTGGCCACCGACGCCTCACTCGCCGACTACTACCGCATCCACGTCAAGGCCGCCCGTGCCGCCGCGCAGGAGCTGTACCGCGAGGGCGTCCTGGAACCGGTCGGCCTGCCGGGCACCGGCCAGCGGACCGTCCCCGCCTGGCGGCACGTGCAGGCGCCCACGCCCCGGCAGGCCACCGGCCGAGCCCTGGTGAGTCCCTTCGACCCCCTCGTGTTCCATCGTCCGCGGGTGGAGGAACTGTTCGGGGTCCGGTACCGCCTGGGCATCTACACTCCCGCGCCGAAGCGCACCCGCGGTTACTACTCCCTGGTGTTCCTGCTGGGGGAGCGGCTGGCCGCCCAGGTCGACCTGAAGGCCGACCGCCTGTCGGGGGTGCTGCTGGTGCGCGGTGCCTGGCGAGAGGATCCCGCCGGGCTGCCCGGGGGGAGTGCGTGCGCGACCTCGTCCCCGGCCGGTCCCCGGGACGGGACGGCAGCGCGGGGCCGGACGGCCGACGTCGGGCACGTGGCCGCGGAGCTGGCCGCCGAACTGGACGACCTGGCTGCGTGGCTGGCCCTGGAGGACGTGGTCGTCGAACCGGACGCGGACGGGGACCTGGCCCGGGACGTGGCGCGGGCGTTGAGGAAGCTCCAAGGGTTTTGATCGTAGACTGTGCTGGTATCCCGGACCGGTGTGCCGGATCGCCCGGGGTACCCAGAGCGCAACGCATATCGACGCACCCGGGGCACCGGGGAACAGGGAGTCCAGGCACGTGGCATCTTTCATCGAACGGATCCTCAAGACCGGGGACAAGAAGGTCCTCAAGCGCCTGAGGGGATTCGCGGACGCCATCAACGTCCTCGAGGACGAGTTCCGTGAGATGACCGACGCCGACCTGCGCACCGAGACCGAGACGTTCCGGGAGCGTCTCGCGGCGGGCGAGACGCTCGACTCGCTGCTGCCGGAGGCCTTCGCCGCGGTGCGGGAGGCCGCCAGCCGGACCTTGGGCCAGCGGCACTACGACGTGCAGCTGATGGGCGGGGCCGCCCTGCACCTGGGCAACATCGCCGAGATGAAGACCGGTGAGGGCAAGACGCTGGTCGCCACCCTGCCGGCCTACCTGAACGCGCTGACCGGCAAGGGCGTGCATGTCATCACCGTCAACGACTACCTGGCCTCCTACCAGTCCGAGCTGATGGGGCGCGTGTTCCGTTTCCTGGGCATGGAGACCGGCTGCATCGTGGCCAACCAGGACCCGGCGACCCGGCGCGCGCAGTACGCCGCGGACATCACCTACGGCACCAACAACGAGTTCGGCTTCGACTACCTGCGCGACAACATGGCCTGGTCCAAGGACGAACTCGTCCAGCGCGGCCACCACTTCGCGATCGTCGACGAGGTCGACTCCATCCTCATCGACGAGGCCCGCACCCCGCTGATCATCTCCGGCCCGGCCCAGGGCGACGCCAGCCGCTGGTACACCGAGTTCGCCAAGCTCGTGAAGAGGCTGACCCTGGACGAGGACTACGAGGTCGACGAGAAGAAGAAGACCGTCGGCGTGCTCGAGCCCGGTATCGAGAAGGTCGAGGACTGGCTGGGGATCACCAACCTGTACGAGTCCGCGAACACCCCGCTGATCCAGTACCTGAACAACGCCATCAAGGCCAAGGAGCTGTTCAAGAAGGACAAGGACTACGTCGTCATGGGCGGCGAGGTCAACATCGTGGACGAGCACACCGGTCGCGTCCTGGCCGGGCGCCGGTACAACGAGGGCATGCACCAGGCCATCGAGGCCAAGGAGGGCGTGCAGATCAAGGCGGAGAACCAGACCCTGGCCACCGTCACCCTGCAGAACTACTTCCGGCTCTACGAGAAGCTCTCCGGCATGACCGGCACGGCCGAGACCGAGGCCGGCGAGTTCATGTCCACCTACAAGCTGGGCGTGGTGCCCATCCCGTCGAACCGGCCGATCCAGCGCCAGGACAAGACGGACCTGATCTACAAGAACGAGGTCGCGAAGTTCGACGCGGTGGTCCAGGACATCGCCGAGCGCCACGAGGCCGGACAGCCCGTGCTGGTGGGCACCACCTCGGTGGAGAAGTCCGAGTACCTGTCCAAGCTGCTGGCCAAGGCGGGCATCCGGCACGAGGTGCTCAACGCCAAGAACCACGCCCGTGAGGCCGCCATCGTCGCCCAGGCCGGCCGCAAGGGCGCGGTGACCGTGGCCACCAACATGGCCGGCCGCGGAACGGACATCATGCTCGGTGGAAACGCCGAGTTCAACGCCGTGGCGGAGATGCAGAGGCGCGGGCTGGACCCGGAGGAGAACGCGGAGGAGTACGAGCGGCTCTGGGACGAGGTCCTCGCGGCCGCGAAGGAGGGCGTGCAGAAGGAGCACGAGGAGGTGCTCGAACTCGGGGGGCTCTACG
>JAPFFX010000300.1 GCA_026645375.1 Citricoccus sp. WCRC_4
GAGACCGGTCCCCAGTCCTGGGTGCACCACCTGGGTGCGCACCGGATGCGGATGGCGGGCGGGTCGGGCCGGTGGGGTGCCACCGCGGACGAGATCGAGTCCCGGCACCTGTTGCGGGAGCCCCGGGCGGACCTGCTGGTGTTGTTCCTCGGGACCAACGACCTCGCGGCCCCGGGACCGGTGGCGGGCGAGGGCCTCCTGGGGCCGCACGGGCACTTCGTGGCCACCCTCGAGCGGATCGTCGAGCGACGGGGTTACCCACCCGGAAGGGTGGTGGTCGTGGCCGTCGGCCCCCGGGATGGGGGCACCGCGGCGCCGGTGGAGCAGTGGAACCGGCTCACCGCGCAGGCCGCCGCGGACCGCGGCTGGCACCTGGTGGACCCGTGGCCCACGTTGCGGGCGGCGGGCAACCGCTTTGCCGATTCCTCCCTGACCACGGACGGACTGCACCTGGACACGGCCGGCGCGGAGCGGCTCGCGGCCGGAATGGCGGCCGGGCTCCGGCGGATCGCCGACCAGGACGCGGCCGGGGGTGCGGCCGGGCGTGGGGCCGGGGGTGCGGCCGAGCGCCTCGGACAGCCGGCCGCACCGGTGACGGGACGGTGGACGCGACAGTCAGGCCCGCCGACCACGTAGGCTGGTGAGGTCCGGGCCGCCCCCCGAGGGGGTCGGCCGGAAGTCCACTGTTGGCAGCAGCACCTCCGGCGTGCTGGGAAGGAACGGCATGAAGGCTGACATCGGCGTCACGGGGCTGGCGGTCATGGGGGCGAACCTGGCCCGGAACTTCGCGCGTCACGGGTACACCGTGGCCCTGCACAACCGCAGCAGGGCGCGCACCGATGCGCTCGTGGCCGAGCACGGTGATGACGGGACCTTCATCCCCACGGAGACGCTGGCCGAGCTCGTGGAGTCCCTGGCCACACCGCGCCGGGTGCTTCTCATGGTCCAGGCCGGCCGGCCCGTGGACGACGTCATCGACCAGCTGGTGCCGCTGCTGGAGGCCGGGGACATCGTCATCGATGCCGGCAACTCACACTATGAGGACACCCGCCGGCGCGAGGCGGCCCTGGCCGCGAAGGACCTGCACTTCGTGGGGATCGGCGTGTCCGGTGGCGAGGAGGGTGCCCTGAACGGCCCCGCCATCATGCCGGGCGGCCCCCGCGAGTCCTACGAGGCGCTCGGCCCGCTGCTCGAGGACATCTCCGCGAAGTACGAGGGCGACCCCTGCTGCGCCTGGATCGGCACGGACGGCGCCGGCCACTTCGTGAAGATGGTCCACAACGGCATCGAGTACGCCGACATGCAGGTGATCGGGGAGGCCTACGACCTCCTGCGCAGCGTCGGGGGAGTGGAACCGGCCGAGCAGGCGGCCATCTTCGAGCAGTGGAACCGGACGGAGCTGCGCAGCTACCTGATCGAGATCACCGCCGATGTGCTGAGCCAGGTGGACGTGGCCACCGGGAAGCCGATGGTCGATGTCATCGTGGACGAGGCCGGCCAGAAGGGGACCGGCCGCTGGACGGCCATCTCCGGACTGGACCTGGGCGCGCCCGTGGCGGCGATCGCCGAGTCCGTGTTCGCCCGCTCGCTCTCCAGCCAGACTGCCGCGCGGTCCACGGCCCGGGAGGCCCTGGGGGCCGGTGCCGACGCCGTCAGCGCGCCGCAGGAACTGCAGGACCAGGACCACGAGGCCTTCGTCGAGGACGTGCGCCTGGCCCTGTACGCCTCCAAGCTGGTGTCCTACGCCCAGGGCCTGGACATGCTCTCGGCGGCCGCCGCGCAGTACGGCTGGTCCCTGGACCTGGGCACCATCGCCTCGCTGTGGCGCAACGGCTGCATCATCCGCGCCGACCTGCTGGACACCATCATGAAGGCCTACGGCGGCCGGGACACCTCCCGTCACCCGGAACCGGGCACGCTGGCGGAGGGCCAGCCGCTCAACCTGCTCTTCGCCCCGGAGTTCAGCCAGGCGCTCGCCGCCGCGGTGCCCGCCTGGCGCCGGGTGGTCGCCGCGGCCGTCTCCGCCGGGGTGCCCGTACCGGTGTTCTCCTCGGCCCTGGCCTACTACGACGGCCTGCGCCGGGACCGCCTGCCGGCCGCGCTCACCCAGGGCCTCCGGGACTACTTCGGCGCGCACACCTACCGCCGGGTCGACCGGGAGGGCACCTTCCACACCCTGTGGTCAGGAGACCGCTCCGAGATCTCGGCCTGACACCCCCCTACGACGCCGGCCGGCCGCCTTCCGAGGGGAAGGCGACTGGCCGGCGTCGTGCTGGGAGGTGCTGGAGGGCGCGCGGGGCGTCAGATCCACATGGCGGGGTCGACGTACTCCGCCGGGTCCACGGCGGGCTTGTGCTCGCGGGGCTCCCGGTGCCGCCACGTGGCCGGGATGCCGGTGGCGATGGAATCGGCGGGGGTGTCCTTGACGACCACGGCGTTGGCGCCCACCGCGGTGCCCGCGCCGATCTCGACCGGGCCGAGGATCTTGGCGCCGGCACCGACGACGACCCCGTTCTTCAGGGTCGGGTGCCGCTTGACCTTGTCCAGGGACCGTCCGCCGAGGGTGACGCCGTGGTAGAGCATGACGTCGTCGCCGATCTCCGCCGTCTCACCGATCACCACGCCCATGCCGTGGTCGATGAAGAACCGCCGGCCGATCGTCGCGCCGGGGTGGATCTCGATCCCGGTCAGGGTCCGGGCCACCTGGGAGACCACGCGCGCCGGGGTCTTCAGGCGCTCGTTCTGCCACATGCGGTGCGTCAGCCGGTGCGCCCAGATCGCGTGCAGGCCGGAGTAGACCACGGCTACCTCCAGGTCGCCGCGGGCCGCCGGGTCATGCGCCCGGGCGTTCGCGATGTCTTCCTTGAGGCGGGACAGGAAACCCACTGGAGGCCTTTCGGTCGGTGGCTGGTGCCGGCGGTGTGCGTCCGGACCGGTCGGTGACCGGCCCGGACGGCGGTGTCTTGACTGTAGTGCGTGCCGCTGGTGCGGTGATCAGCCGCGGATGTCCTCGTACAGGACGGTGGAGATGTACCGTTCGCCGAAGTCGCAGACGATCGCGACGATCAGCTTGTCCCGGTTCTCCTCCTTCTTGGCCTCCTCGATCGCCGCGGACACGATGGCCCCGGAGGAGATGCCGCCCAGGATGCCCTCCCGGGTGCCCAGGTCCCGCGCGGTGGCGACGGACTCCTCGAGGGTGGCGGCGTACACCGCGTCGTAGATCTCCTGGTCCAGGATCTCCGGGATGAAGTTCGCGCCCAGGCCCTGGATCTTGTGCGGACCCGGCTTGCCCCCCGAGAGGATGGGCGAGTCGGCCGGCTCGACGGCGACCAGGCGCACGTCCGGCTTGTGCTCCCGCAGGTAGCGGCCGGCGCCGGTGATGGTGCCGCCGGTGCCGATGCCGGCGACGAAGACGTCCACCTGGCCGTCGGTGGCCTCCCAGACCTCGGGGCCGGTGGTGGTGTAGTGCGCCTGCACGTTGGCCTGGTTGGCGAACTGCTGGGCCCAGACGGCGTTGTCGGACTCGGCGACGATCTGCTGGGCCTTCTCCAGCGCCCCGCGCATGCCGTCGGCGCCGGGGGTCAGGACGATCTCGGCCCCGTAGGCGCGCAGCATCACGCGGCGCTCGTTGGACATGGTCTCGGGCATGGTCAGGATGACCTTGTAGCCACGTGCGGCGCCGACCATGGCCAGGGCGATGCCCGTGTTGCCGGAGGTGCCCTCCACGATGGTCCCGCCCGGGCGCAGCTGGCCGGAGGCCTCGGCCGCGTCCACGATCGACCGACCGATGCGGTCCTTGACCGAGTTGGCCGGGTTGTAGAACTCGAGCTTGACGGCGACCTGGCCGGGCAGGCCCTCGGTCAGCCGGTTGAGCCGGACGAGGGGGGTGTTGCCGACGGCCTCGGTGATGTTGTTGAGCAAGGTGGCCATGAGGGTTTCCTTTGTCGAAGTCGGTGCAGGGACTGAGGGCGGCAGGGCCGGTGGCCGGCACGGGCGCTGGACCCGGGCGGCGACGTCCGGGTCCTCGTGAATCAGCCTATGCCAGCGGCCTGCTGAGCTGAGGCTCGACCAGCCACGCCGAGTAACGCTGGCGGACCCGGGCCAGCTTCGGGGTGATGATCACGTGGCAGTAGCCGGCATCGGGCCGGTTCGTGTAGAAGTCCTGGTGGTACCACTCCGCCGGATACCACCGGGCGGCGGGCTCGATCGTGGTGACGATGGGGGCGTCCCAGTTGTCCTGGTTACGCTCGATGGCACTCCGGAACAGGGCCTCGTCCTCGGCATCGGCCGCGAACAGGGCCGAGCGGTACTGGGTGCCCACGTCATGGCCCTGGCGGTTCAGGGTCGTCGGGTCGTGTCCCGTGAAGAAGATGTCCAGGACCATCTCCGCGCTGATGACGGACTCGTCGAAGCCCACCCGTACCGCCTCGGCATGCCCGGTGATCCCCGAACACACCGTCTCGTAGACCGGATCGGGCCAGTCGCTGCCCGTGTATCCGGACTCGACGGCCGTGATGCCCCGGATGCGCCGGTACACGGCGTCCAGGCACCAGAAGCAGCCACCGGCCACGGTCAGCACCCGGTGGGCCCCGCGGGGGCCGGTCACGTCGTCGGACTGGTTCTCTCGCACGTCGTCACTCACAACGGGGTACAGCACGAGGGAGCGCGGGTTCATTCCCGACTCGGGCACAATGGCCCTATGAGCGCCGAAACGCCGACCCAGTCCTCTCCGGCCGAGCCGGAGGGGACGGACCTCCGCGACACCGACCGCATCCCGACCCTGGCCCAGGTGCTGGAGTCCTTCGAGGAGCTGTGGCCCGCGTCGCTGGCCGAGGACTGGGACGCCACCGGGCTGGTGGCCGGCCGGCCCGGCCGGCCGGTGCGCCGGATCCACTTCGCGGTGGACCCCGTCCAGGACGTGGTCGAGGAGGCCGTGGACGCCGGGGCCCAGCTGCTGGTCACCCACCATCCGCTGCTGTTGCGCGGCGTGCACTCGGTGGCGGCCACCGGCTTCAAGGGCGAGGTCCTCCACAGCCTCATCGAGGGCGGCTGCGCGCTGCTGACCGCCCACACCAACGCCGATTCCGCCGTCGGGGGCGTCTCCGACGTCATCGCGGACGTGCTCGGGCTGGAGGAGGTCACGCCGCTGGTCCCGGCCGCGGGTGGCCTGCCCGAGGAGGGGCTGGGCCGGGTGGGCCGGTTGTCCCGGGCCATGACGCTGGGTGACTTCGCCGCCCGCGTGTTCTCGGTCATGCCCGCCGTGGCGGGCGGGGTGCGCGTGGCGGGGGACCGGGACGGTCTGGTCAGCACGGTGGCCGTCTGCGGCGGGGCCGGGGACAGCCTCTTCGACCAGGTCCGGGCCGCCGGTGCCGACGTGTACGTCACGGCGGACCTGCGCCACCACCCGGCCTCCGAGGTGCGGGAGGCGGCCCGGCTGACCGGCGGGCACCCCTACCTGGTGGAGGTCTCCCACTTCGGCAGCGAGTGGCTGTGGCTGCCGTCCGCCGCCGAGGCCCTCGACACCCTGCTCACCGACCGCGGCTTCGACGTGGAGATCGCGGTCAGCTCACTGAACACCGACCCCTGGGACTTCGTCCTGACCCCCGGCTCCTGAAGGAGGCCCGCATGACCGACTCCGCCACCCCCGCGACCCCGGCCACCACGGCGACCCCGGCCGAGCAGCTGAGACTGCTCGACCTGCAGGCGCTGGACACCGCCCTGGACCAGGCGCGGGCCCGCATGCAGCAGCTGCGCCAGGACCCCGGGTTCCGGCAGCTGCAGCAGGCGGTCGCCGACCGCCAGGCCGAGACCGACCAGGCCGCCGCGTCGCTGGCCGCGGCACAGGCCGCCCTGGCCGCCGCCGACCAGGAGGTCTCCTCCGTCCGGACCCACCGGGAACGCAACCAGAGGCGCCTCGATGCCGGCGAGGGTTCGGCCCGGGACCTGGAGCGGATGATGCACGAGCTCACCACGCTCGCCGAACTCCAGGACCGCCACGAGGAGACGGAGCTGGAGGCCATGGACGCCGTCGAGCAGGCCGAGTCCGCGGAGGCGCAGGCCCGCCGGCTCCTGGCCGAGGCGCAGGCCGCCGCCCGGGACCGCGGTGCAGCGCTGAAGGCCGAGGCCACCGAGGTCTCCGCCCGCGGCAACGAGCTGACCAGGGACCGCACCGCGCTCGCGGCCACCCTGCCCGCCGGTCTGGTCGCCCGGTACGAGAAGGTCCGGGCCCGCACCGGCGGGATCGGGGCGGCGCGGCTGGTCGGGAACCACTCGGAGGCCTCCGGCATGCCGATCAGCCCCGCGGACCTCGCGCAGATCGAGCAGGCGCCGGCCGATACGCTGGTGTACTGCCCGGACTCCGGGGCCATCCTGGTCCGGGCCACCGAGGGCTGAGCCCGCCGGCCTCCGGCCGGCCACCCGACCAGAACCAGAGAGAAGTGATGCCCGTGTCCGAACGCGTCCTGCAGGTCGAGGCCGACGGCGGCTCCCGCGGCAATCCCGGAGTCGCCGGTTACGGTGCCCTCGTGCGCGATCCGGCCACCGGGAAGATCCTGGACATCGACGCCGCCCCGCTGGGCAGGGCCTCGAACAACGTGGCCGAGTACTCGGGGCTCGTCGCCGGACTGACCATGGCGCGGAACCTCGACCCGGAGGCCCGGGTGCACGTGAAGATGGACTCCAAGCTGGTGGTGGAGCAGATGAGCGGTCGCTGGAAGATCAAGCACGCGGACATGCAGAAGCTGGCCGGCCAGGCCCGGGCGATCCTCCCCCCGGGCAAGGTCACGTACGAGTGGATCCCCCGGGAGAAGAACAAGGACGCGGACCTGCTCTCGAACGAGGCCATGGACGCCGGCGCGTCCGGGCGCGCGTGGGTCCGCGCGAACTCCGGGATCCGGGTCGCCGGTGCGACGACTGGCACTGGCGGATCCACCGCGACGAGGACCGCGAAGGCCGCACCGGAACCCGCGCAGAAGCCCGCGCAGCAGGCAGGGCGGGAGGAACCCGCGTCGGCCGAGACCGTCGCAGCCGCGGGGGACAGCGCCGGCCGGCCC
>JAPFFX010000324.1 GCA_026645375.1 Citricoccus sp. WCRC_4
GGTTCGGTGTCGGTCACGCAGGGAGGTCTCTCGGATCGGGGGCGATGGAACGGTCAGGGGCTTCAGTGCCGGACAGAGACACGGGGCCGGCCACGGTGGTCCCGTGGCCGGCCCCGGATCCGGTGTGGATCTGCCGGTGTGTCCGGTGGGCCGTCGCGGCGGCCTGAAGCCGGTCAGCTGGTGGCGGCGACCTCGTCCTGGATCGGGCCCTGGTTCTGCAGGTCGCGCAGCTGGCCCTCGATGTAGGCCTTCAGCCGCGCGCGGTAGTCCCGCTCGAAGCCCTTGAGCTGCTCGACCGTGCGCTCGAGCACGGACTTCTTCTCCTCCAGCTCGGCCAGCGTCTTCCGGGACTTCTCCTGGGCGTCGTTGACCAGGCCGTTGGCCTCGGACCGGGCGTCGGCGATGATCTGCTCGCGCTTGGCCTCGCCCTCGGCGACGAAGTCGTCGTGCAGCTTCTGGGCCATGGCGAGCACGCCGGCGGCCGAGCTCGCGACAGCCTCGCGGCCGTTGTCGGCTGCAGGTGCGGCCGGCGCGGGGGTGGTCTCGGTCGACACGTCCGCGGTGGCAACCGGGGCGGCCGAGGCGGGCACTGACTCGACGACCTCATCGGAGTCCTTGGCCGCGGGCACGGAGGCGGCCGGCTTCTGGGTGGTGCCGACGCCCTCGGTCGAGGCGGTCTCGGCAGCAGGGGTGGCCTGGGCACGCGAGGCGGTCTCCTGGCCGGGGGTGTCCTTGGCGACGGTGCCCTCGTCCTCGGCGTCCTCGGCGGAGACCGGGGCGGGAACGGTGGACTCGGAGGCACCGCCGGACTGGAGCTCGGCGACCTTGCGACGCAGTTCGTCGTTCTCCTGGTTCAGCCGGCGCAGTTCCACGACGATCTCGTCCAGGAAGTCATCGACCTCGTCCTGGTCGTATCCCTCGCGGAACTTGGTCGGCTGGAACCGCTTGTTCACAACGTCTTCCGGCGTCAGTGCCATGTGGTCACCCCAATACTCGTCAGGTCTGCCCGCAGAGGGGCAATGGTCGTCCCGTGGCGCCACGCCACGGCGTCTCCGCGCACGAGGGCCACACTGCAGTTCAGGCTACCACCGGTGCCCCGACCGGGCGGCCGGCGCACCCGGCCTCGGCGCAGGTCCGGCCGGGGTCAGGCGAACGATCCCACGGCCAGGGCGCCGACCACGGACTTGAGCAGCACGACGACCACGAACAGCACGAGGAAGGCGATGTCCAGCCCGATCCCGCCCAGGTTCAGCGGGGGGATCTTGGACCGCAGCCACCGCAGCGTCGGATCCGTCACGGTGTAGACGGTCGAGGCGATGACGAGGATGAAGCCCTGCGGGCGCCAAGCCCGGGCGAAGGACTGCACCACGTCGAAGACGATCCGGACCAGCAGCAGGAACTGGAAGATCGCCAGGACGAGGTAGAGGAGGGAGAAGATCAGGGTCACGGCAGCCTATTCCACACCATGTCGGGTCCGGGAGGGAGAACTCCCCGACAGGTGTCAGCTCTGGTTGAAGAAGTGGGCCTGGTCCTCGGTGCCGGACGAATCCTCCCCGAGGACCTGGACGTGGGCCGGTGTCAGCAGGAACACCTTGTTGGTGACGCGCTCGATGGAACCGTGCAGCCCGAACACGAGGCCCGCGGAGAAGTCGACCAGCCGCTTGGCGTCGGCCTCGCCCATGTCCGTCACGTTCATGATGACCGGGATGCCGCCACGGAACGACTCCCCGATCAGCTTGGCGTCGTTGTACGAACGGGGGTGCACGGTGGTGATCTGACGCACGGCAGTGGCATCCTCACGGGAATGGGCGGCACGCTTGATCGGGGTCACCGGGGCGCGGTACTCACGCTCGGGCACGGGGGCCGCGGCGACCCTGCTCGGCTGGGAGCGCTCCGGGCGGCTGTCCTCGTCCCAGTCCTCGGCGGGGTCGGCGCGATCGTCCAGGTCGGTGCGGTCGGAGACCTCGCTCCGGTCGGCACGCTCATGCCGACGGGACTCAGTGGCCCGCTGCTCTTCCTCGTACTGCTCGTCGCCATCGGCGAGCCCGAGGTAGATCATGGTCTTCTTCAGTGCACCAGCCATCGAAAATCCTCACCGTGTGGAAGCCGCCCGGCCTGCTGCCGGCCCTGCGGAGGTCTGCCGTCCTGCGGACACTATCGAGGTTAACCCACCGGCGCACGGCGCCCGAGGACATCGGTTCCCACCCGAAGGTGTGTCGCACCCGCGGCGATGGCCTGCTCCAGGTCCTGGCTCATCCCCGCGGAGATCCACGTGGCGTCCGGATGCGTCCTGGTCAGGGCGGCAGAGAGTTCCGCGAGCCGGGCGAAGGCAGGCTCGGGGTCCAGGCCCAGGGGGGCCACCGCCATCACCCCGCGCAGCCTCAGGCCGTCCGCCGCCGCGATCCGGTCGGCCAGGGCCCCCACCTGGCCGGGGTCGACACCGCCACGGGCGCCGATACCGGACGGCCGGTCCTGCTCGGGCCGCGGGTCCAGGTCCACCTGGACCAGGCAGTCCAGCGGATCACGTTCCTGCAGTCCGGATTCCCCGCGCCTGGCCTGTTCACGCCCCATGGCCGCGGAGAGGGCGTCCACGAGTGAGTCCCTGTCGACCGAGTGCACGGCGGAGGCATAGCGCACCACGTACTTGGCCTTGTTGGACTGCAGCTGGCCGATGAAGTGCCACCGCACCGGAGCCAGGGCCCCGGCCAGCCGGTCCGTCTCGGCCGCCTTGGCGCGGGCCTCCTGGTCCCGGTTCTCGCCGACGTCCCGCACGCCGAGTGCGGCCAGCCGGACCACGTCCTCGGCCGGGTGGAACTTGGTCACGACGATCAGCGTGGGGACGTCGGAGCGCCCGGCCGCGTGCGTGGCCTCGTCGACCCGGTGACGCACGACGGTGAGACGGGCCGCCAGCTCCCGTCCGCGTTCGTCGTCGGCCGAGCCTTCTCCCGGCCGCTGGTCCGCCCCGCTCATGCCGCACCCTCCCCGGTACGCCAGACCACGCCGGCGAACCGGCCCCCGCCCGGTGCGCGCCGGTGGGAGAACAGGTGCCCGTCCTCGAAGGTGCACCGGTCGTCGGGGTGCACGGTCACGCCGAGCCCCTCCAGCACGTCAACCGCACCCGCGGGCAGGTCCAGTGCGGGTGTGCCCCAGGAGGTGGTCGAGCCCGTGGCCGGGATCCTCGAGGCGCCCTCACGGCGCATCTCCTCGGGGACCTCGTAGCACCGGCCGCAGATGCCCGGCCCCACCCAGGCCTCGATCTCACCGGTAGCGTCCCCGGCACCGGCACCCCGCAGCCGGGCCACGGTGGCCTCCAGCACGCCGTCGAGCAGCCCTCGGCGTCCGGCGTGGGCGACCGCGGTCGGCCCGGTCAGTTCCGCGCCACCCCGGGGGCGGGAGGCGAAGACGACGGGCAGGCAGTCGGCCACCATGATGGCCAGCGGGTCCTCCCCCGTCGGACTGACCAGGGCGTCGGCCTCCTCGGCAGGACCGCTGCGCGCGCCCCACCCGCTCCCGGTCGCCTCGACGACGCGCGCCGAGTGCACCTGGGTGAGGTATTCGGTGCGCCCCGGCGCCACGCCCATCTCCCGCTCCAGCCGGGTCCGGGCCTCGGCCACGGACCCGGCTGGCCCTGGGCCCTGCGCCGTCGCCCCACCGGAGACATGGAAGGCGAGGTTGCCGGCGTCGATCCCGGTGAAGCCGACGTGCAGCCCGGGAGACGGCGAGATGCGGAACACGAACGGTCCCTCGGTCACTTCAGGAAGTCGGGAACGTCCAGGTCGTCCCGGCTGCCGCCGGACAGGTCGGGCTCCACGACAGTGGGCAGGTCCTGCTGGGCGGGCGGCTCGGCGCGGTAACCGGACGGCTCCGCGGCGGGCTGGGCCGGCACGGGGACCGCCACCGGGGCGGCCGGGAGGGACTGGCTGGGCACCGGCTGCGGGGCGGCCTGCTGGCCCTGCGGGCGGGTCCCGGTCGCGTAGGTCCCCGCCGGTGCCGAGGTGGCGTCCACCCGGTCGAAGCCGGCGGCGATGACGGTGATGCGCGCCTCGTCCCCGAGCGCGTCGTCGATGACGGCACCGAAGATGATGTTGGCCTCCGGGTGTGCCACCTCCTGGACGAGGCGGGCCGCCTCGTTGATCTCGAACAGGCCGAGGTCGGAACCGCCCTGGATGGACAGCAGCACGCCGTGGGCGCCGTCGATGGAGGCCTCCAGCAGCGGCGAGGCGATGGCCAGCTCGGCGGCCTTGACGGCACGGTCCTCGCCCTGTGCGGAGCCGATGCCCATGAGGGCCGACCCGGCGCCCTGCATGACGGACTTGACGTCGGCGAAGTCGAGGTTGATCAGGCCCGGGGTGGTGATGAGGTCGGTGATGCCCTGGACGCCCGAGAGCAGCACCTGGTCGGCCGACTTGAACGCGTCGAGCACGCTGACCTGGCGGTCCGAGATGGACAGCAGTCGGTCGTTGGGGATGACGATGAGGGTGTCGACCTCCTCGCGGAGGTTGGCGATTCCGGCCTCGGCCTGGTTCGCGCGCCGACGGCCCTCGAAGGTGAAGGGGCGGGTGACGACACCGATGGTGAGCGCGCCGAGACCCCTGGCGATCTTGGCGACGACGGGTGCGCCACCGGTTCCGGTGCCACCACCTTCGCCGGCCGTCACGAAGACCATGTCGGCCCCCTTGAGGACCTCCTCGATCTCCTCGCGGTGGTCCTCGGCGGCCTGGCGGCCCACGTCGGGCTGGGCGCCCGCGCCGAGCCCGCGCGTGAGCTCGC
>JAPFFX010000347.1 GCA_026645375.1 Citricoccus sp. WCRC_4
CGCCCAGGCCGATGAGTTCACCTGTGCCTCCTGCTTCCTGGTCCGCCACCGGTCCCAGGTCGCCAAGGAGAAGAACGGCATGCTCTACTGCACCGACTGCGAAGGCTGAGCGGCTCCGGCCGCCCCGCCGCGGTGCTCAGCGCGACCGGGCCTCCAGCTCCTCCACGGCGTTGACGGCGGCGAACCGGGACGGGCAGTGGTGATAGGCGACCGTGCGGGGGACGTCCCAGGCGTCGCCCCGGCCGGTCCGGCGCACTTCGTCATAGAAAGAGGACAGCCAGAACTCGTGGGTCTGGCTCGCCGGGTTGTAGTCCCCGGTGCCGTCGTTCATGGCGGTCCCGCACACCTGGCTGCGCAGCTGGAAGGTGTCGGTCTGGGCCAGGTCCACGCCGGCGGCCTGCAGGTCTGCCTCCCAGTCCTGGGTGAACACCATGCCGCTGTCCCGGACCACGGTCAGGAAGTCCCACTCGGGATTCACGGTCCGGGTCCATTCGGGGGCGGTGGCAGCGGCGGTCACGGTGACGGTCGGATGTGGCTGGGCCGTGGCGCTGCCGGTGGCGCATCCGGAAGCACCAAGCACGGCGGATGCCAGGGCGAGGGTCATCAGGGTGCGGCTGCTGGGCTTCACGAACGCGGTTTCCTCTCGACAGTAGGGTGCCTGGCGCGCTGGCCGCACTGCGATCTCCCGTCATCGCGGCGCCGATCGCCGCGAATGCAGTGGGGCACGACTGAAGACATGCGCAGACGCCGCCATGACCTGGGCGACGACGACACCTCGCCGCACCATGGCGCGCCGCTCACCAACATATGGAGGTGCCGGCACCGTCACACGCGTGCGGCATACCCGACTGGCACGTGGGCCCGCTCGAGGGGCCGCAGCCACCCGTGACACCGCCGGGTACGTCTCGCCGGTGGGCTACGCCGGTGGTCCTGCGGTACCGGAGTCCCGGGCGGGCATGCTCGAAGCCGCATCCGGGACGGATTCCCGGTCACCCCCCGGCCGGGTGACGGTAGCGGAGGCGTCATCTCGATCAGCCGTTCCGGCCGTCGGCGCGGCGAGCACCTCGATGATCACCAGCGCCAGCAGCACGAGGAGCAGGACGGTCACGATGACGGCAGGGCTCGGCCGGTCCATGATGAGCACGATGAACGCGCCCAGGGCGATGACGCCGATCCGCAGCGGGCGACGGTAGGAGGCCAGCGCGTGGCCCACGCGCTCGCCGGCGAGGCCTCCCGGGCGGCCTGTCGCGGTGCGAAGACCATCGAAACCGGACGCGATGCCCCTGCGGAGGGCGGTTGCGGCAACGGACGGGCCGGTCAGGTAGGCCGCCGCAGCGAGGATGAGGGCCAGCACGAACACGGTTCGCATGCTCGTCCGCAGGAACCGGACGACGGTGTCGAAGGCTGCCGCCGCAGTCTCGCGAGGCAGCACGTCCGGGGGGATGGATCCCAGGTACAGCTCCCGGGCCATCAACACGGCCGTCCCCAGCAGGAGCATCCCCGCCGCGACCCCCAGCCCTGCGCCGATCGCCGCGCGGCGGCGGCCACGGGCGAGCAGGATTCCGCTCGCGAGTACTGCAAGGGCGACGAAGGGAAGCGCCGTGCCCAGCGCGTTCAGCGCCGCGAACGCGCGCTGGGCAGCGGGAAGGTTGGGCAGTTCGAAGAGCACGAAGGACGTGTGGACCTCCGGGATGCGGGCGGCGACCCCGACACCGCGCTCGACCAGGCGCTCCTTGACGACCTCCACGAACGGTGCGATGTCGAGCGCCACCTGACCGTCGGTGATCTCCACGCCCTCACGCGTCTGCCCGGTGAGGGTGGCCACGAGCTGGGCATGCACGGCCCGGTTCGCCTCAGCCCACACGGTGGCGAACCGGTCGGAGGAGACGACCCGCAGCACCTGTCCCTGCAGGAAGGTCTGGACGCCCTCCGTCATCGGCACGGCCAGTCCCGTGATGCGTTCCTCGACCCGGGGCGGCAGATCGGTACGACTGGTCAGGGATTCGAGCGCGGTCTGGGTCACGCCTGGCACGTCCAGTTCCTCGAAGACCCGCGCGGTGATCGTTCGGGACAGTGCCTGCTGCAGGGCCGGGTCGTCAATGAGGGGCGCGACGGTCTCGACGTAGGCGTCCGTATCGGTGACCTGGGTGTCGAGCCAGGTCGCCACGACCGACAACGGCGCGAGGATGGAACCCAGGATGATGAGGATCGTGGCGCCGACCGTGCGGAGCCGTGCCTTCCAGCCGGTGCCCGGTTGCGAGGCCGCCGTGGTGTCGGGACCCCGGGCGGCACGCAACGCCGCTACCTCGGCCCGGAGCCGGATCAACTCCTCACGGTCGGACACCGGCTGTTCGGTGCTCATCGGTCCTCCCCGGTCGTCACTCCCGGTACGCCGGCCCACCCGCACGCCCGCTATGTACCGTTCGATTCCTGGTGGACAGTGTGTGCTCCGGGGTGGCGCGATCACGGGTCTTTCACCCTCTGCGGGGGAGGCCGCCCGCCAGCGGTGGGGCCATAGTGGACGTGACGGTTCGGCGGCAACAAGGGGCTGACATGAGTACCACCACACCGACAGCAGGGCCTGCCTCCTCCGGCCCGGTCAGGCAGCCACCCCAGACCACCGGCTGGGCAGGGTGGCTGATCTTCGCCGCGGTCCTGATGATCCTGCTCGGGGTCTTCCACGCGGTCCAGGGACTCATCGCCCTGTTCAATTCCGAGTACTATCTCGTGGGACCCGGCGGGCTCTCGGTACACCTGGACTACACCACCTGGGGATGGGTCCACCTGATCGCCGGGATCGTGGTCCTCGTGGCCGGGATCGGCGTCCTGGCCGGACAGTTCTGGGCCCGGCTCGTCGGCATCCTGCTGGCCGTGGTCAGCGCGCTGACCAGCTTCGCGTTCATCGCCGCCTATCCGGTGTGGAGCTGCATCCTGATCGCCCTGGACGTCCTCATCATCTACGCCCTGGCGGTGCACGGCCGGGAGCTCCGCTCGTCCTACTGACGAGGCGTCGCCCTGACGACGCCGTGGTGCACGCCTTGACACTGGCGCCACCGTCAGACGGTGTGCTCGTCGTGCGGGTGACGACGGAGGACCCCGTCGCTCTGCCTTTCGATAGGAGCACGTCATGGTCATCCTGCACACCGTGATCGCGATCATCGTGATCGTCGTGCTGATCATCTGGCTGAAGGTCGACCCGGTGATCTCCCTGATCATCGGTTCGCTGTACCTCGGCCTGGCGACCGGCGTGGGCTTCACCGCCACGATCGAGGCGATCGCCGGCGGTTTCGGGGAGATCATGGCGGAGGTCGGCCTGCTGATCGGCTTCGGCGTGCTGATCGGCGCACTGCTCCATGCGATGGGTGCCTTCCAGAAGATGGTGACCCTGCTGGTCAACGGCGTCGGTGCGCGTCGGCTCCCGTACGCGTTGACGGCGGCGATGTCGACGATCTTCCCGTCCATCTACGTGGACGTGCAGGTGGTCCTGGCCGCGCCGGTGGCGCGATCGACCGGGCCGTACATCGGCCCGACCGGCCTGCCGCTCATGGCCGGTGCGCTGGGAACCGGTATCTTCGCCGGTTACGTCTTCGTGGTCCCCGGCCTGGCTGCCGTCTCCATCGCCGGCCTGATGGGGATCCCCCTCGGTACCTGGCTCCTCTACGGCTTCGTGCTCGGCCCGCTGACCGCGATCGCGACGACCCTGGTCTTCCGGCAGCTGCTGCGCGGAAGATACTGGAAGCAGGCCGGGGACGAGAGGGTCGACGCGGCCATGGTGGAGCTGGAGACGACCGAACTCGTCACGGAGGGCAGCCGGACGCCTCCGCTGTTCGTCAGCCTGCTGCCCATCCTCGTGCCGCTGCTGCTGATCGCCTTCGGGGCCTTCGCGGAACTGTTCGGGTTCTCCAATGACGTCATCGCCTTCCTCGGCAACGCCAACCTCGCGCTCTTCGTCGGCCTGCTCGGTGCCTACCTGCTCTGCCGCCGGGCCCTGGGAGCGGACGGCACGGGGGTGGCGATGGGCGAGGGTTTCCACACCACCGGCGAGATCCTGCTCATCACCGGCATCGGTGGGTCCCTCGGCGCGGTGATCGGGGAGACCGGCCTCGACACGATCATGGCAGGGCTCTTCACCGCGGAGGCCGGGGCGCCGGCCATCCTCAGCATCCTGCTGGCCTGGGGTATAGCCGCCGCCCTGCACCTGGCGATCGGTTCCGTGTCAGTCGCCGCGATCACCGCCGCCGGGATCATCGGCCCGGTCCTCGGCTCGATCGACGTCTCGCCGATCGTCATCGGCCTCGCCATCGCCTCGGGCTCCATGTTCGCCCTCCAGGTCAACAGCAACTTCTTCTGGATGTTCAAGGCGCTGCTCGGACTGTCCACCCAGGGCACCTTCAAGACGTTGACGATGGTCACTTCGATCGCCTCGGTCGTCTCGCTGCCCATGGTCATGGCGGTGGCGCTGTTCGCCTGAACCCCGGCCGCGCACCTCCTCGGCGTCCTGGTCCCGGCCGGTCGTCAGGTCCCCGGCCGGGCGTCAGGCCCCCAGCCGGTCGGCCGGGGTGCGTGGGAGCACCACGGGGTGACCCAGGAGCGGGTCGGGCACGACGTCGGCGTCCAGCCCGTAGACCTCCTCCAGCAGGGCCGGGGTCAGGACCCGGCCCGGTGGGCCGGCTGCCACGACCTGGCCGTGGGCCATCGCCACGATGTGGTCGGCGCTGCGGGAGGCCAGGTTCAGCTCGTGCAGCACGGCGACCACGGTGGCCCGCTGGCCGGCCACCGCGGGATCCGGCAGGGAGCGGACGAGGTCCATCAGCTCGACCTGGTGGGACAGGTCCAGGTAGCTCGTCGGTTCGTCCAGCAGCACCACGGGGGTCTGCTGGGCCAGGACCAGGGCCAGCCAGGCGCGCTGTCGCTGCCCGCCGGAGAGCTCGGAGACCTCCGCGCCGGCCAGCCCCACGAGGTCGGCCAGTTCCAGGGCCCGGGCGATGGCCTCGGTGTCGGCGGTCGTCCGGGCGCCGAACCAGCCGCGGTGCGGGTGCCGCCCTCGGTCCACCAGCTGTTCCACGGTCATCCCGTCCGGGGCCACCGGGGACTGGGGCAGCAGGGCCACGGTGCGCGCGTAGCTGCGGGCCGGCCAGTGCTCCGCGGGCCGGCCGAGCACCTCGAGGGTGCCGGTCAGCAGCGGCAACTGGCGGGTCAGTCCGCGCAGCAGGGTCGACTTGCCGCAACCGTTGGCGCCGATGATGGCCGTGGTCTGCCCGGTCGGCAGGTCCAGGTCCAGGGGTTGCCCGGGGCCGACCACCACGCGGTCGCCGTAACCCAGGGTCACCCCGCGCAGGCGGATCGCGGGTGCGGGGGCCCCCGGTGACGACGGGCCCACCGCGGCCTCGTCCGTGGCCTCCGGCACGGCACGCGCTCTCGAATCGGTGTCCATTCAGCTCCTCCGTCCGGACCGCACCAGCAGCCACAGCATCAGCGGCGCGCCGGCCGCTCCGGTCAGTACGCCCGTCGGGAGCCGGGCCCCTCCGAAGGCCTCGGCGGCCAGGAAGTCCGCGATCACCACGATCACCGCGCCGCACAGGGCGGCGACCGGCAGGGACGGGCGCCCGCCGGTCAGTCCGCGGGCCACGGGGGTGGACAGCAGGGCGACGAAGGCCAGCGGGCCCGTGGCGGCGGTGGCCGCCGCGGCCAGCAGTGCGCCCACGGTCAGCGCTCCCAGTCCGGTGCGGCCGGGCCGGGCCCCGAGTCCGTGGGCCAGTTCCCCGCCCAGGTCCGCCGGGGCCAGCCGGGCGTGCAGCATCCCCCCGGCCGGCAACAGGGCCACCAGCAGGACGGCCAGTACCACGATCCGTTCCCACGTCACGGCGTTCAGCGAGCCCGCCGTCCAGATGGCCGCGGACTGCAGGTCGTGCTGGTTCAGGGACAGCATCGCCCCGGACAGTACGGCCTGGCACAGCGTGGCCACGGAGATGCCGGCCACGATGAACGTCGAGCCGCCCAGCGCCCCGGCGAGTCCACCGGACCCGGCGGAGGTGCCCCCGCCCAGACGCCCGCCGGAGCGCCCGGCGGTCGAGAAGCCCAGCACCACCGCGGTCGCGGTGAGACCGCCGACCAGGGCTGCCACCGCCATGCCGGCTCCGCTCCCGGAACCCGCCCCGAACGCCAGCATCCCCACGGCGGTCACGGCGGCCCCCTGGGTCACGCCCAGGATGTCCGGGCTCGCCAGCGGGTTGCGCAGGGTGCGCCGGAACAGGGCGCCGGCGGCGCCGAACCCGGCCCCGGCCAGGGCGACGGCCACGGCCCGCGGCATCTTCTCCTGTTGCACGATGATCGAGGCCCCGGGAATGGTCTCACCGCCCAGGATCGCGAAGAAGTCGGGGACGGTGACGGTGTACCCGCCGAGCAGTACGCGCACGCCCATCCCCAGCACCAGCGCGACAGCCAGGGCCAGCGTGACGGCCAGGAGCCGGCGTCGGGACCCGGACTGCAGGGCGCGGACGGCGGCCACCGCGGCCGGGGCCGCGGCGGAGCCCGGCCGGCAGATCGGA
>JAPFFX010000350.1 GCA_026645375.1 Citricoccus sp. WCRC_4
CCGACGTCCATCAGGACCTGGTCGTAGGCGCGGTTCAGGAACGTGGCGTAGACGGCGACCACCGGGTGCAGCCCGCCGAAGGCCATGCCGGCCGCGGAGGTGACCGCGTGCTGCTCGGCGATGCCGACGTCGTAGACGCGCTGGGGGTGCTTCTCGGCCATCCTGCCCAGGCCGACCGGGATCTTCATGGCGGCGGTGATGGCCACGATGTCCGGGCGCTCGTCGGCGATCTCCACGATCTCGTCGCCGAAGACCGAGGTCCAGGACGGTCCGGAGCTGGAGGCCACCGGCTCCCCGGTCTCCGGGTCGATCCGGCCGATCGCGTGGAACTGGTCGTCCACGTGGGCGACCGCCGGGCCATAACCGTGGCCCTTCTCCGTCATGGCGTGCACGATGACCGGGCCCTCATAGTTGCGGGCGTCGGCCAGGGCCTCCTCGAGTTGCTCCTGGTCATGCCCGTTGATGGGGCCGATGTACTTCATCCCGAGGTCCTCGAACAGTCCCTGCGGGGCCCACCAGTCCTTGATGCCCTTCTTCGTGGCGTGCAGGGAGCGGTAGACGAAGCGCCCGGCGGCGCCGGAGGTCTGCAGCCGGCCCTTCCAGAAGTCCAGGGTGTCCTCGTAGCCGCGGTGGGTGCGCAGCTTGTCCAGGAACGCCCGGCGCAGGGCGGAGAGCTGGTTCGCCAGGCCGCCGACGGTCGGGGCGTAGGACCGGCCGTTGTCGTTGACGACGATCACGACGCGGCGGTCGCGGTCCGCGGCGATGTTGTTGATGGCCTCCCAGGCCATGCCGCCGGTCAGCGCGCCGTCGCCGATCACGGCGACCACGTAGCGGTCGCCCTCGCCGCGCAATGCCCAGGCGCGGGAGATGCCGTCCGCCCAGGACAGGGAGGACGATGCGTGGGAGGACTCGACGACGTCATGCACCGACTCGCCCCGGTCGCCGTAGCCGGACAACCCGCCCTGCTGGCGCAGCGTGGAGAAGTCCTGCCGCCCGGTGACGAGCTTGTGCACGTACGACTGGTGCCCGGTGTCGAAGATCACCGCGTCCCGCGGGGAGTCGAACAGCCGGTGGATCGCGAGGGTCAGTTCGACCACGCCGAGATTGGGACCGAGGTGACCGCCGGTGCGGGAGACGTTGGCGATCAGGAACGTCCGGACCTCCTCCGCCAGCCTCCGGACCTGGCTGGGCGTGAGCCGGCTGAGGTCCTGGGGTGAACGGATCGTTTCGAGAAGGCCCACGGGCTGGCGGTCCTTTCGGCCGGGGACGGGATGACGCGGAGGAACCCCTCCCACGAGGCCGGGGAGCCGGGGAAGGCCCAGGACCCAGCGCCCCAGGGAAAGTACGCCTCAGCTGCTGCTCTCATCGTACTATGCGTGCACAGGCGGGTTCAGGCCGGGGGCGTGGACGGTGTCGATCCCCGACGGGAGCCGGAGCCGCGACGAGACTTTGCGGTAGGAGGGGTCTCTGCCCGCTTCGACTTGCGGGCCGTCTTCGCCGCGGCCTCCTCGGACCTCAGGATGTCCCGCGTCTCCGACGTGGGGCCGATCACCGGGCGCAGCCAGTGGGCGTCCGGGTTGGCGTCCACCAGCAGCGCCTTCACCAGCAGGGTGAGCGGGATGGCGAGGATCGCGCCGATCGGACCGGTCAGCGCGGCCCACAGCAGCACCGAGAAGAAGGTGATCGTCTGGCTGAGGGAGACGGCATGCCCGACCACCCGGGGTTGGATGATCGACTGCACGACCCCATTGATGACGCCGTAGACCACGATGACCCAGACCACGGTCGGCCAGCCGCCGACGAGGAAGCCGAAGACGAGCGGCGGGATGATGGCGAAGAAGTAGCCGATGTTCGGGATGAAGCTGCACAGGAAGGCCAGGAGCCCCCAGAGCAGGGCCGCGGGGACCCCCATGATGAACAGCGCGGTCGCGTTGAGCACACCCTGCACCACGCCGAGCACCGTGGTCACCACCATGTAGCGCCGCACGTTCGTGGCGTAATCGCGGAGCGCCTGGACGAGCTCGGGCCGCCGCTCGCTGAGCTGGCGCAGGATCGTCCGGGCGTAGGCGGCATCGGCCGCCATCAGGATCATCATGGTGAGCACGATGACGAGGGCGCCCGTGATACTCGTGACGCTTCCGAGGGCGCCGGTGATCGCCGCAGCGATGCTGCCCGGGTCCAGGCCGCCGACGAATGACTGGATTTGGGACTGTCCGATGCCGAGCCTGGCCAGTCCGGCGGCGATCTGGTTGCCGATCTCCTGGAACTGGGAGGCGTACGTCGGCAGCATCGCCACGAACTGCGCGAAGGCGATGATCAGCGTGTACGTGAACACGGCCAGCAGCGCGAACACCACGAGGATGACCGATCCCGTGGCCAGCCCCGGCGGCACCCCGAACCTCTCGAGGCGGCCGCGCACGGGGCTCGCGCAGATCACGAGCACGAGGGTGAGCAGCACGGGCGCCAGGATGTCCCGGATGCTGTGGATCCCCGCGCCCACGACGACCGCGGCAGCTGCGCCGAGGAGGATGATGGTCCCCCGGGGGTAGCGGCCGGTACGCCCGTCGAGGCGCGGCTCGGTGCTGCTCATCGCGACCTCGTCTCGTGCTCGAGTGGTATCGCCAGAGTAGGTAGGGCTGCCCCGCCCGGTCATCATCCTGATCGGGTGATGTAGGGCATCGGCGTCCCCCGCTATCGTCGGCGGAATGGAGCCGCAGCAGGGGACGGTGCTCATCGCAGTGGTCTTCGTCGCGGTCGACCTGGCCATCCGCATCGCCGCGCTCATCATCATTCCGCGCGACCGCAAGCCGACTGCAGCGATGGCGTGGCTGCTCGCGATATTCCTGGTCCCCTACCTCGGCATCCTGTTCTTCCTGCTGATCGGCAGCCCGAAACTGCCGAGGAAGCGGCGCGCCAAGCAGGCCGAGGTCGACCGGATGATCACCGCCGGGGTGCGCGACGCGCACGTGGTGCCGGCGGTCGGGAGGGCACAGTGGCCCGGGTGGTTCGAAGGGGTGGTGACCCTGAACCGGGCACTCGGCGCCGTACCGGCCGTGGGTGGCAGTCGTGCGGACCTCGTCGGTGACTACGCCGGATCGCTGGCGGGCATGACGGCCGACATCGACAGCGCCATCAGCTTCGTGCATGTCGAGTTCTACATCGTGTCGTACGACGTGTCGACGAAGGACTTCTTCCGGGCGATGGAGGAGGCCGTGGCCCGCGGGGTGGTGGTGCGCCTGCTCCTGGACCACATCGCCTCGATCCGCGCCCCCGGGCACCGGGAGACCCTCGCCGAGCTCGACCGGATCGGGGTGCAGTGGTCGTTCATGCTGCCCGTGCGGCCGATGAAGGGACAATGGCAGCGGCCCGACCTGCGTAATCACCGCAAGCTCGTCGTGGTCGATGGCCGGGTCGGCTGGATGGGCTCACAGAACCTGGTCGATCGCAGTTACAACCTGGCGAAGAACCTCAGGCGCGGCCTGCAATGGCAGGATCTGATGACCAGGACCACCGGGCCAGTGGTCAGTGGCCTCAACGCGATCTTCCTGTCCGACTGGTACTGCGAGACCGACGAGGTCCTCGACGCCGAGCACGTCGCCGCCTCCGACGTCATGGTCGACGATTCCCCGGCGGCATTGGCATGCCAGGTGGTGCCGAGCGGGCCCGGCTTCGAGTACGAGAACAACCTGCACCTCTTCCTGACGTTGCTCTACTCGGCCCGGCACCGCATCATCATCACCAGCCCCTACTTCGTGCCCGACGAGGCGATGATGTATGCCATCACGTCCGCCTGCCAACGCGGACTCGACGTGCACCTGTTCGTCTCGGAACTGGGTGACCAGGGGCCGGTCTTCCACGCCCAGCGCTCCTATTACGGCGCGCTGCTGCGAGCCGGGGTACGCATCTTCAGGTACCCCGCGCCGTACATCCTGCACGCCAAGCACCTGTCGATCGACGACGACACCGCGGTCATCGGCTCCAGCAACATGGACATCCGGTCCTTCGCCCTCGACCTCGAGGTGTCACTGCTCGTGCGGGGAGCCGGTTTCGTGGAGCAGATGCGCATCGTCGAAGACGGCTATCGCGAGGTCAGCCGCGAACTCACCCTGGCCGAATGGGAGAGGGAACCACTGCGCGCCACCGTCCTCGACGGGCTCGCCCGGCTCACCTCCGCCCTCCAGTGACGCTCTCCCCCGTCCCTCCGGGGCGGGCCCGGACAACGACGAAGGACCGGGACCCACTGGGGTCCCGGTCCTCTCACTCTCGCCAGGCCGGCGTCGGGGCCGGCCTCACATCAGTGAGCCGTCACTTACCGGCGATCTGGCGCAGCACGTACTGCAGGATGCCGCCGTTGCGGAAGTAGTCCGCCTCACCGGGGGTGTCGATGCGCACGGTGGCATCGAACTCGGTGACCTTGCCGTCCTCGGCCGTGGCGGTGACCTTGACGGTCTTCGGGGTGGTGCCCTCGTTCAGGGCCGTGATCCCGGTGATCGAGAAGGTCTCGGTGCCCACGAGCCCGAGGGTGTCCGCGTTCTGGCCCTCGGGGAACTGCAACGGCAGCACGCCCATGCCGATGAGGTTCGAGCGGTGGATGCGCTCGAAGGACTCGGTGATGACGGCCTTGACGCCCAGCAGCGCGGTACCCTTGGCGGCCCAGTCACGCGACGAGCCGGAACCGTACTCCTTGCCGGCCAGCACCACCAGCGGGGTGCCGGCGGCCTGGTAGTTCTGGGCGGCGTCGTAGACGTAGGCCTGCGGGGCGCCGTCCTGGGTGAAGTCGCGAGTGAAGCCGCCCTCGACGCCGTCCAGCAGCTGGTTCTTGATGCGGATGTTCGCGAAGGTGCCGCGGATCATCACCTCGTGGTTGCCACGACGGGAACCGTAGGAGTTGAAGTCCTTGCGCTCCACGCCGTTGGCCAGCAGGTACTGACCCGCCGGGGTGTCCGACTTGAAGGAACCGGCCGGGGAGATGTGGTCGGTGGTCACCGAGTCGCCCAGCTTGAGCAGCACGCGGGCGCCCTCGATGTCCGAGACCGGCTCCGGACTGGCCTGCATGCCCTCGAAGTACGGGGGCTTGCGCACGTAGGTGGAGTTCGGGTCCCAGGCGAAGGTGTCGCTCTCGGGGGTCTCCAGGGCCCGCCAGCGCTCATCACCGTCGAAGATGGTCCCGTACTGGTGGGTGAACATCTCGGTGTCGATCGAGGCGTCGATGATCTCCTGGACCTCGGTCGGGTCCGGCCAGATGTCCTTGAGGTAGACGTCCTTGCCCTCGGAGTCCTGGCCCAGCGGGTCGTTCTCGAAGTCGAAGTCCATGGTCCCGGCCAGGGCGTAGGCGACCACCAGCGGCGGGGAGGCCAGGTAGTTCATCTTCACGTCCGGGTTGATGCGTCCCTCGAAGTTGCGGTTGCCCGAGAGCACCGAGGTCACGGACAGGTCCTGGTCCTGGATGGCCTGCGAGATCTCTGGCTCCAGCGGGCCGGAGTTGCCGATGCAGGTGGTGCAGCCGTAGCCGACGATGTGGAAGCCCAGGGCCTCCAGCGACGGGATCAGGCCGGACTTCTCGTAGTAGTCGGTGACCACGCGCGAGCCCGGGGCCACGGAGGTCTTGACCCACGGCTTGGAGGTCAGGCCCTTCTCGACGGCGTTGCGCGCCAGCACGGCGGCGGCCATCATCACCGACGGGTTCGAGGTGTTGGTGCAGGAGGTGATCGAGGCGATCGACACCGCACCGTGGTCCAGCTCGAACTGGCGGCCGTCCTCCATGGAGACCGGCACGGTCTTGGACGGACGGCCCTCGCCGGCCTCGTCCTCGGAGGCGTAGTTGTGGATGTCCTTGCGGAACTGGTCCTTGGCGTCGGTCAGCTCGATGCGGTCCTGCGGACGCTTCGGGCCGGAGATCGACGGCACCACGGTGCCCAGGTCCAGTTCGAGGTACTCGGAGTACTGGACCTCCTTCGACGGATCGTGCCAGAGGCCCTGCTCCTTGGTGTAGGCCTCGACGAGGGCGATGTTCTCCTCGGAGCGGCCGGTCAGGCGCAGGTAGTCCAGGGTGACCTGGTCGATCGGGAACATGGCGGCGGTGGAGCCGAACTCGGGGGACATGTTGCCGATGGTGGCGCGGTTGGCCAGCGGCACGGAACCGACGCCCTCGCCGTAGAACTCGACGAACTTGCCGACCACGCCGTGCTGGCGCAGCATCTCGGTGATGGTGAGGACCACGTCGGTGGCGGTGGCCCCGGCGGGGATGGAACCGGTCAGCTTGAAGCCCACGACGCGCGGGATCAGCATGGACACCGGCTGGCCGAGCATGGCGGCCTCGGCCTCGATGCCGCCCACGCCCCAGCCCAGCACGCCCAGGCCGTTGACCATGGTGGTGTGGGAGTCGGTGCCGACGCAGGAGTCCGGGTAGGCACGCAGCACGCCGTCGACCTCGCGGGTCATCACGGTGCGGGAGAGGTTCTCGATGTTGACCTGGTGGACGATGCCCATGCCCGGGGGGACGACCTTGAAGTCGTCGAACGCGGTCTGGCCCCAGCGCAGGAACTGGTAGCGCTCGCCGTTGCGCTGGTACTCGATCTCCATGTTGCGCTCGACGGCGTGGTCGTTGCCGAAGGAGTCGATCTGCACGGAGTGGTCGATGACGAGCTCGGCCGGGGCGAGCGGGTTCACGCGCGTCGGGTCGCCGCCGAGGTCCTTGATGGCCTCGCGCATGGTCGCCAGGTCCACCACGCAGGGGACGCCGGTGAAGTCCTGCATGATGACACGGGCCGGGGTGAACTGGATCTCGGTGTCCGGCTGGGCGTTCGGGTCCCACGAGGCCAGGGCCTTGACCGACTCGGCGGTGACGTTGGCACCGTCCTCGGTGCGGAGCAAGTTCTCCAGCAGGACCTTCAGGGAGTAGGGCAGCTTCTCGGCACCCTCCACCTTGTTGAGCCGGAAAATCTCGTACTCGGCTCCATTGACGTCCAGGACGCCCTTGGAGCCGAAGCTGTCAACAGTAGTCACGGAGGACTCCTCTTCCCGCCCTGCGTCAGGGCGATTGGCCGGTCTTGAGTGCCATTGCCGCGCTTTCCGGGTCTCCCGGCACCGCGTACGGGCGATGCCGGACCGGTGGCGACGGCCAGGTGCCGGTCCTGGGCCGGCGGTCTGACGACGCCGTCACAGGGGGCTCGCCGACCATCCTATCCCGAAGGGCGGCCCGCCATCCGTCCTTTCACCGGCGGTGACACGGCTTCTTGACGGTCCGTCAGGGATTCCTGACGGGGCGGACGGGTGCCCGGGCGTCAGTGGCGGACCAGCAGGGCGACCGACTCCATGTGGTGGGTGTCCGGGTACAGGTCATAGACGTCGGCGGACTCCACGGACCAGCCCGCCTGGGTCAGCAGGCCCAGGTCACGGGCGAAGGAGGCCGGGTCGCAGGAGACGTACACGATGCGCCGCGGGTCCAGTCGGTGGATGCGCTCCACGGCGGTCTTGCCGGCCCCGGCGCGCGGCGGGTCGAGCACCACGGTGTCCACGTGCCGGGACCCCAGGCCGCACTCGGCCACCGGCGCGGCCGGATCCCTCAGCCAGCCGCCCAGGATCCGGTCGGTCAGGCCGTTGAGCACGGCGGCCTGCTCGACCCCGTGAAGGTTCCGCCGGGCGTCGCGGCTGGCCCCCGGGGAGGCCTCCACGGACAGCACCAGTCCCTGTGGCCCGACGGCATCGGCCAGGTACGCGGTGAACAGGCCGGCCCCGGCGTACAGGTCGGCGATGACGTGGCCGGGCTGCGGGTCGGCCGCCTCCAGGACGGCGTCCACCAGCATCTGGGGGGCCGCCCGGTGGACTTGCCAGAAGCCGTCTCCGGTGATCCGGTAGGCCTTCCGCCCGCCGATCCGGGACTCCACGACCTCCTGCGTCCAGGTGCGCCCCCGCAGCCGGTGCAGCGTGGGCCGGTCCCCGGGCCGTTCCGGCGGACCCATCAGGACCACGGAGGTCCCCTGAGGCAGTCGCGCCGTCTGGCGGTGCATCCGGCCGCCGAGCTGGGCGAGGTCCGCCCCCTCGGCCGGTGTCAGCACCACGAGCGAGGGCTGGCCGTCCGCGGGGGTGGCGACCTCCACGCGCTCGATGCCCGTGAGGTCCAGTTCCCACAGTTTCAGGGCGTCCAGTCCCGGGACGCCCAGCGGCATGTTCCGCACCGGGACCAGGACGTTGGAGCGGTGGGCATGCATGGCGAGCCGGCCGGTGGGTGTCACGGCGAAGGAGTTCCGGGTGCGCCAGTGCAGTCCCGAGGGGTCGTCCCCCGGGGCACCGGTGACGTGGACGTCGAGCTGGATGCCCGCGATCCTGGCCACCGTGTCCCGGAACACCTGTGCCTTGAGCCGGCGCTGGTGCGGCAGCACGATGTGCCCGAACTCGGCCCCGCCCACCGGCAGCCGGCCGGCGGCATGGGCGCGCAGCGAGTCCGCGAGCTTCCACTGGTGGGTGCGCCGGAACTCCGAGCCCTGCAGCACCTCGACGGCGTCGGCGCGCCAGAACCTGGCGCCCTCCCCCGCCTCGGTGACGAGGGCCCGGACCACCTCTCCGGGAATCGCGTGGCGGACGAAGACCACCCGGCCGTCGTACCGGGCCACGCAGTGGCCGCCGTGCGCCATGGGGCCGGCCTCGAGTTCGAGCAGCTGGGGCACGTCGTAGGCTCCGGAATCTTCGTCCACGGGCCGTAGGGCTCCGTCGATCCTGCTGGTGTCCCGGGTACTGGTCATCCTCGACGTCCTCTCAGCGGTCGTGGGCACCCGCGTCGAGGGGGCCGGTCTCGCCGACCCTCGACGCGATGTCCTTAACCGGAGACTCTACTGGGCCGGGTCCAGTCCCCGGCGGGATCGGACCGGATTCAGGTAGCGGACGCGTATCGCCACCCGACCCCTGCCTGCGGGAAAGCTGCCACGGGACCGATGCGACCATCACCCCGGGCTCCCGGTGCAGGCGCTCCTTGATGCGCTGTGTCGTGCGGTTGTGCAGCAGGGACTGCCAGCCGCGGGCCACGACGTACTCGGGGATGTAGACCACCACCAGGTCCCTCGGGGAACTGCGCCGCAGCGTCCTCAGGTGGCGGATCAGCGGCTCGGCCATCTCCCGGTACGGGGAGGCCAGCACGGTGACCGGCACCGGCAGCTGCAGCCGGTCCCACTCGGCCAGCAGCCTCCGGGTGGCACCCTTGTCCAGGTCCACCACCACGGCCTCGAGGCTGGACGGCCGCGACGCGCGGGCGTAGGCCAGCGCACGCAGCGTGGGACGCTGCACGCTCATCACCAGCACCAGGGCGTGCACGCGGGAGGGCAGTGCGCGGGCGTCCTCGGCGGGCGTGAGGTCCAGTTCGGCGGCGACGGCGTCGTAGTGGGCCCGGATGCGGGCCATGACGGAGACCATGAGGGCGATGGCCAGCAGGGCCACCCAGGCACCGTAGGTGAACCGGGTGACCAGGACCACCACGGCGACCAGTGCCGTCACGGCGAAACCGACCAGGTTCACCGCCCGCCGGAGCCGGACCGTCTGGCGGGGCCGGCCGCCCGGGGTGTGCGCGAGCTGGCGGGTCCAGTGCCGTACCATCCCCAGCTGGCTGACCGTGAAGGACAGGAAGACGCCGATCACGTACAACTGGACCAGCAGGGCCGTCTGGGCCCGGAAGGCCACCACCAGGGCCAGCGCCGCCAGGGTGAGCAGGACGATCCCGTTGGTGTAGCCGAGCCGGTCCCCGCGGGTGAGCAGCTGGCGGGGCAGGTAGGCGTCGCGGGCGAGCCGGGAGGTCAGCTCCGGGAAGGACTTGAAGGCCGAGTGCCCGGCGAGCAGCAGCAGCACGGCCACCAGCAGCACCAGGGCCCCGGACAGGAGCCCGCCCTGCCCGAACACCGCGTTGGCGAGCTGGGCGAGCACCGGGTTCTGGACGTAGTCGGCCGGGACCTCCCCACCGCCGGTGGTGCGCAGGGTGGCGGGGTCCAGGACGAAGACCACGTTCGTGCGGTCGGCCAGGTACATCACCCCGAGGGTGGACGCGCCGGCGAGCAGCCCCATGGCCAGCATGACGAACCGCGCGGTACGGATCCGCGGCTGTGCCATGGCGTCCACGTTGGCGGCGGGGACCTCCACGCCGGTGGCGAGCGCGGAACCGGAGGAGAAGGCGCGCACTGCCAGCACCGCCACGGCCAGTCCGCCCAGGCCCTGCTCGAACGCCGGGTCCGGCACGGGTTCCACGTCCGCGGACCGGGCCGCCCCGAGCGTGCCGGTGAGGTCCTGGACGAGCCCGCTCACCAGCATCCCGAACAACAGGGCCAGGAACAGGTAGACCAGCACGGCGGGAAGGAGCCGGCCCCGGCCGGCACCGCGGATGTTGGCGAGGGCCAGGAGCACGACGCCGGCGACCGCCACCCACAGTTCGGCACCGGTCAGCGCGGGGAACACGGCCGCCAGGTAGTGCGCCATGGCCGCCACCGAGACGGCCACCGTGAACACCAGGTCCATCATCATGGCCGCCCCGACCGTGACCCCGGCCCAGGGACCGAGGTTGGCGCGGGTGATGGCGTAGTCCCCGCCCCGCGGATAGGCGCTGATGGACACGCGGTAGGACAGCACGATCAGCAGCATCACGGCCACGACCACCAGGCCGATGTCCGGGCCCATGGCCAGGGCCGCCGTGCCGCCCAGGGCGAGGGTCAGCAGGATCTCGTCCGGGGCATAGGCCACGGAGGACAGGGCGTTGGCGGAGAACACCGGCAGCGCCACGGCACGCCCCAGGGGCCGGCCGCGCTGCCGCTCGGTGTCATAGGGCCGGCCGACCAGCAGTCGGCGGACCGGCTCGAGGATCCTGGGCACGGCTCAACGGTACATCCGGTCACCTCGGGCCGAGGCCGCGTGGCACACTGGACTCGCCGACGCTCGGACGGCGTCCTGAGGCAGGAGGGAGGCCAGATGGCCCACTACGTGATCATGGGGTGTGGCCGGGTCGGGTCCTCCCTGGCCCTGACCCTGGAGCGGGCCGGCCACTCGGTGGCCGTCGTCGACCAGGACGAGCACGCCTTCCGTCGCCTCGGGCGTCACTTCGGCGGACAGCGGGTGACCGGCGTCGGCTTCGACCGGGACGCACTGACCCGGGCCCGGGTCCAGGACGCCTACGCCTTCGCGGCCGTGTCCTCGGGGGACAACTCGAACATCATCGCCGCCCGGGTGGCCCGGGAGACCTTCGGCGTGGAGCACGTGGTCGCCCGGATCTACGATCCCGGCCGGGCGGAGATCTACCAGCGGCTGGGCATCCCCACCGTGGCCGCCGTCCGCTGGTCCACGGACCAGGTGCTGCGGCGCATCCTGCCGGACACCGACCTGGCGGGGGACTTCCGCGATGCCTCCGGGCGCATCGTCATGGCCGAGGTCCATGTCTCCCCGGCCTGGATCGGCCGGCCCCTGGAGGAGCTGGAGTCGAGCGCCCGGGTACGGATCGCCTTCGTCACGAGGTTCGGGGAGGGCATTGTCCCGGCGCCCGAGACCCTCTACCAGCAGGGCGACATCCTGCACGCCGTGATGGACGTCGCGGGACAGGACGAGGCCGAACGGGTCCTGGCCGCGGGGCCGGATCTCGATGCCGGTCCGGACGGCCAGGACGGGGACCGGTCATGAGGGTGGTGATCGCCGGTGCCGGCGCCGTCGGGTCCTCCATCGGCCGCGAGCTGCTGGCCAACGGGCACGAGGTGCTCCTGGTGGACCAGAAGCCGGACGTGGTGACCCGTTCGGGCCTGCGCGGGGTGAAGTGGCTGATGGGCGATGCCTGCGAACTGGCCGTGCTGAAGGAGGCACACCTGGAGACCGCGGACGTCCTGGTGGCCGCCACCGGTGACGACAAGTCGAACCTCGTGGTGTCCCTGCTGGCCAAGTCGGAGTTCGGCGTCGGCCGGACCGTGGCACGGGTGAACAATCCCAAGAACGACTGGCTCTTCGACGAGTCCTGGGGCGTGGACGTGGCGGTGTCCACGCCTCGCATCATGACCGCGCTGGTCGAGGAGGCCGTGGAGACCGGGGACCTGGTGCGGTTGCTGACCCTGCGCTCGGGCCGCACCACGCTGGTGGAGTTCACCGTCCCGGCCGGTCACTGGATGCAGGGGCGCCGGCTGGGTTCGGTCTCCTGGCCCGCGGACGTGTCCGTGGTGACGATCATCAGGGACACCCGGCCCATCACCCCCAGTGACGACGACGTGATGGAGGTGGCCGACGAGCTGTTCTTCCTCGCCACCGAGGAATCGGAGTCCCGGCTGCGGGACCTGCTGGTGCCCGAACAGGAGCGCCAGGCCCGGGCCGCCCGGCGTCCCCGCCGCGGATCCGCGCGCGATCAGGCCGGGGCCGAGGGGTCCTGACCCGGGTGCTCCAGGCGGTCCTCGTCCGCCGGTGAGCGGCCGGCCGGGGCGGAGACCAGCCAACCGAGCCACAGGGCCAGCGCGTAGAGGGGCAGGCCCATCACCAGCCGGGCCGTGCCGAGCGCCGTCAGCAGCTCGGCCGCGTACAGGGGCACCTGCACGACGAGCCGCAGGGCCAGGGCCGTGACCAGGAACCAGGTCGCCAGGGCGTAGCGCCGGCGGCGCCGTGGGTCCTTCTGCCAGCCCACGCCCTCGTTGCGGATGATGCCGAAGACCAGTCCGAGCAGCGGCCAGCGCACGAGCACGGACACCGTCAGCACCACGATGTAGACCGCGTTGGTGAGGAAGCCCCAGACGTAGTAGTCCCGGGCCTCGCCCGTGTTCAGGGCCACCACCACGCACAGGGCGACGGCGGCCAGGCCGGCCAGTGCCTGTAGCGGGCTCTGCCGCTGGGCGAGCCGGACGATGCTGAAGACCGCGGCGACGGCCACGGCCGCGATGCCGGCACCCCAGAGGTGCTGGGTGGTGATGAAGGCCACCAGGAAGACCGCCGAGGGCACCACCGACTCGAGCAACCCCCGCCATCCGCCGATGGTCGCCAGGACGTCCAGGGAACCGTCCTGCGTGGTGGCGGCCATCGACCCGACCCGGCGCAACGCCGCGTCCACCGGGTCCGCCGGCCGGCCGTTCTCCTCGGGGGTGTCCGGGTGTCGGGGGTCAGTCATGGTGCGCACCTGCCAGCAGTTCGTAGCGCGGGTTGAAGACGGTGGGCACGCCGTCGTGGTCTGCCCGGAAGCCCTCGACGTGCAGCCATCGGCCGGGCTCGATCCCGGGTACGGACCGCTGCCCGATCCAGACGAGCCGGATCCGCTCACCGGACGCGGACACCTGACCGGGTCCCGCGGGCTCGGTCACGAGGTCGGCGGCGAAACGGGCCGGGCCGTCGCCACCGGGACGCCGGATGGTGTCGACCATGCCCTCCCGGCGCACCACGGCGCCATGGGACGGCCCGGTTCCGGTGGCACCGGTCAACGGACCTCCGTGATCTCGGGGCCGCGTTCCGGCGGTCGCTGGGCCGGAGCGGGCCGGCCCGCGGCGTCCGGCTGGGCGCGACGGACCGGCCGGAGGTTCTCCGGCGGTGTCAGGGGCAGCAGTTCCCGCGGCGGGTGCGGATCATCCCCCCGCTGCACCACGAGCCGGGAGAACACCTCGTCGATGGGGCCGGCGGATTCCTCCTTGAAGGCGGCCTCTCCCCCGATCACACCGCGGAGGAACCAACGGGGGCCGTCGACGCCGACGAACCGGGCGACCCGCCATCCCGGGCTGCCGTCGGGCATCGCCGCCGGGATCCGGGCCAGCACCTCGGTGCCGAACGGTCCCTGCCGCTCCCCCACCTGGGCGTTCTCCGTGGCCGAGACGGACTGGACGATCTCCGCCCGGATCTCGTCCCAGATCCCGCCGGAGCGGGGCGCGGCGAAGGCCTGTGCCTGCAGGGAGGACTGGTCGAGGGTGAGGGTGGCGCCGATGATCCGCTTCGTGGACTCCTCGACATCCAGCCGCACCTTCAGGTCCTTCACGACCGGCACGCGCAGCGAGCCGAAGTCGATGTACCCGTCCAGCCCGGGCCGTTCGGAGACGTCGAAGGGACCGCTCGGGGAGGAACCGCCCGGCTCCCGGTCCCGGTCGTCCTGGAGTTCCTCCGGGAGGGTCACCGTCTCGATCTTGACGTTCCGGTTCCGGCCGAAGATCATCGCCCTGCCTGCCTCTCTTCCGTCACGCGTCTCTCATGGCCCGGCGCCCGCCGGGTAACCCCGTGGACGCGGCCCGTCCAGCTTAGGTCAGTCGCGGTGGACCGACGAACGGTCCGCCACGGCGGTCTCAGAAGCCGCCGGTGGACCCGAACCCGGCCGCGCCTCGGTCTGAGGCGGGGAGTTCATCGACCGCGACGAACCGTGCCTGGGCCACGCGCTGGATGACCAGCTGCGCGATCCGGTCACCGCGGCGCAGCCGGATCGTCTCCGCACGGTCGGTGTTCAGCAGGGGCACCTTGATCTCGCCGCGATAGCCCGCGTCGATGGTCCCCGGGGCGTTGACCAGGCTGAGACCGTGGCGGGCCGCCAGCCCGGAGCGTGGATGGACCAGGCCCACGAAGCCCTCCGGCAGCGCCAACGCGACCCCGGTCGGCACGAGGGCACGGGCGCCCGGGGCCAGCTCCACGTCCTGCGTGGTGCGCAGGTCGGCCCCGGCGTCCCCGGGCATCGCGTAGGAGGGCGGCTCGATGCCGTCGTCGAGCATCGTCAGGGCCACCACCGGACGGTCGAGGGCCGGCGGCTGCGTGGTCTCGGCTGGCTGATTCACGGGCGCCACTGTACCGGACCGGGGAATGTGCGGTCCGCGCTCCAAACGTGGGATTCTTGGAGGCATGCACGATTCCTCTTCCCCGTCCCCGGCCGGCTCCGGAGCGCGCGCCGACGACTCCTCCGTTCTCTACGAGGAGCGCCTGCGCCCGTCCGTGTGGATCTGGCTCGTCGCGGTGATGATCTCCGCGCTGTCGATCCTGGTGTTCGTCCCGATCGGGCTGGAGATCGGCCTGGCGGCCGCCGTCGTCGTCTTCATCGTCATCGCCATCCTGCTGCGGGCCTCGACCCCGCGGATCGTGGTGACCGGCACGACCCTGCAGGTCGGCCGGGCGGGGATCGAGCGGGCCTACGTGGGTGAGGTCACCGGTTACCGCGGGGACGACGCGACCCACCAGCGTGGCCCGGCCCTGCACGGGCTGGCGTTCATGTGCATCCGCGGCTGGATCGACCCGGTCGTGCGCATCCAGATCACGGACGAGAGGGACCGCACCCCCTACTGGCTGACGAGCACCCGGAACCCGGAGCGCCTCGTGGCGGTGCTCGGCGGGACCATGGCCCGGGACGCGGAGGACGCCCGAGGCTGAGGCCCGGTGCGCGCGGGCAGCCCCGGTGCCCGGGGACAACTCAGGCCGGCCAGGAGGACCTGGCCGGCCTGTCGCGTGCTTCGAGGATGCCGCAGCGCGTCGCGGCGGGGTGGCCGGAGCCGCTCAGCCTTCGCAGTCGGTGCAGTAGAGCATGCCGTTCTTCTCCTTGGCGACCTGGGACCGGTGGCGGACCAGGAAGCAGGAGGCACAGGTGAACTCATCGGCCTGGGCG
>JAPFFX010000360.1 GCA_026645375.1 Citricoccus sp. WCRC_4
GCGCCTGCGGCCGCACCCGCGGCGGCCGCGCCGGCCACCGGCAGGGCCGAGGTGCCGGTGCCCCGGGAACCGGAGGCCCCCGGGGCACGGTCGATGATCTCGGTGGCGTGGGTCTGGGTCATGCCCGAGTAGTCCACGGGCTGGGTCATGGCCTCGGTGGGTGCACCGGCAGCCGCGGGGCCGGAGGTGAGGAACGGCAGCATCCCGGGGACCGAGGCCGCCGCGGAGGCAGTGTCCTGGCGGCGCAGCGCCTCGGCGGCATCGGCCAGGGACGTGGCGTTGGCCGGGCGGTCCTGGGCCTCCTTCGCGAGCATGGACATGATGAGCGCCCGCACGGGTTCCGGGATGGTCTCCGGCAGCGGCGGTGGCGGGTCGTTGACCTGGGCCAGGGCGATGGCGATCTGGGACTCACCGGAGAACGGGCGGTGCCCCACGAGACACTCGTAGCCGATGACCCCCAGCGAGTAGATGTCGGAGGAACCGGTGGCCTGCTGGCCGGTGGCCTGCTCGGGCGCCAGGTACTGGGCGGTGCCCATGACCTGCCCGGTCGCCGTGAGCGGCACCTGGTCGGCCAGGCGGGCGATGCCGAAGTCCGTGACCTTGACCCGGCCGTGCGGGGTGATCAGCAGGTTGCCCGGCTTCACGTCCCGGTGCACCAGGCCCTGGGCGTGCGCGGCGGAGAGGGCACGCGCCGTCTGCGCGATGATGTTCAGGGTCCGGTCCGGGGACAGGACCTTCTCCTTGTCCAGGATCGCGGACAGGGGCTGCCCGGGGACCAGCTCCATCACGAGGTAGCCGGAGCCGTCCTCCTCGCCGTAGTCGAAGACGTTGGCGACCCCGGGATGGTTCAGCAGGGCCGTGTGCTGGGCCTCGGCACGGAACCGGCGCAGGAAGTTCGCGTCCCCGGTGTACTCCTCCTTGAGGATCTTCACCGCCGTGAGCCGGCCCAGGACCTTGTCCCTGGCCTTCCAGACCTCGCCCATCCCGCCGATGGCGATGCGCTCGGTGAGCTGGTACCTGCCGCCCAGCGTGATACCCGATGTCGGCCTCACTGTGTGACCACCGCCTCCATGATGTCCTTCAGTTTCGTCGACGTCAGCGCGCTGCCGGTGTCGTAGTCGATGTTCTGGTACACGAGCGTGACGGCCACCTGCGGGTCGTCGGCCGGGGCGAACCCGGTGATCCAGGAGTGGACGTCATCCGTCTCGGCACTGATCTGCGCGGTGCCGGTCTTCGCGGCGATGTCGACCGTGTCCGACTTCGCCCGGTAGGCGGTGCCGCCATCCACCACTCCCCGCATCATCTGGGTCATCTGTTCCGAGACCTCCGGGGTGGTGGGACGCTTGAAGACCTCGGGCTGGGTCTCCTCCAGCAGGGTCAGGTCCGAGCCGCGGATGGAATCGATCAACTGCGGTTTCATCAGGGTCCCGTCGTTGGCGATGGCCGCGGCCACCATGTTCATCTGCAGGGCGGTGGCCTTGACGTTCCGCTGGCCCAGTGCCGACTGCGCCAGTTCCGCGTCGTCCATGTCCTCGGGGAACTGCGAGCCGGAGACCGTCAGCGGGATGTCGAAGGACTCGTTGAAGCCGAAGTTCTCCGCCGTGGTGCGGATCCGGTCCTGGCCCAGCTCCATCGCGGCAGTGGCGAAGGGGGTGTTACAGGACTGGGCGAAGATCTCTGCGAGCGTGGCCTGGTCGAAGGTGCCGCAGATCCCGCCGCCGAAGTTCCCCAGTTGGGTGCTGGAGTTCGGCAGGGTGATGCTGTCCGGCACCTCGAGCACGGAGTCCGGCTGGTACTGGCCCGACTCGAGCATGGCCACCGTGTCGATCAGCTTGAAGGTGGACCCGGGGGCGGCCAGGGAGGCGGTGGGCCGGTTCACGTAGGGGCTCAGGCCCGGGACGGACTGCAGCTCCTCCATGTTGGCCGAGGCCTGGGCCCCCGAGTGCACGGCCAGCAGGTTGGTGTCGAAGCTCGGCTTGGAGGCCATCGCCAGGATGTCGCCGGTCTTGGGGTCGGTGATCACCGCGGACGCGGTGACCCCTTCGGGCAGGGCGTCGTAGGCGACCTGCTGCATCTGCGGGTCGATGGTCAGCTCGACCTGTGCGCCCTCCATGGGCGTGCCCGAGAACAGCTCGACGATGCGGTCCACGAACTGGCCGTCCGAGGTGCCGGCCAGGTAACGGTTCATCTTGTCCTCGAGTCCGGTGGCGCCGTACGTCAGGGAGTAGAAGCCGGTCAGCCCGGAGTACAGCAGGGGGTCGTGGTAGACGCGCTGGTAGTTGAAGTCGTCATTGGACTCCACCGACTCGGCGATCGCCGCCCCGTCCACGAGGATCGGGCCCCGGGCGGAGCCGAACTCCTGGTACAGCTGCCGGGAGTTGAAGTCGTTGTTCTTCAGGGTGTCCGCGGCGACCACCTGGATGATCGAGATGGCCGCGATGAGCACCATGAACATGGCCATGATGACGACCCAGGTGTTACGGATGGCCTGGTTCATGCCAACTCACCTCCCGGTGTGGCGGTGACGGGGGTCTCCGGTGTGGCAGGCCCGGTGGCCGGGTCCTGGTGGCCGGATCCGGCCCCGGAGGCATTGACCATCGGCCCGACGGCGACCGGCCGGCGGGCGGACTGGGAGACCATGAGCACGAGGGCGACCACGAGCCAGTTCGCCAGCAGCGACGAGCCGCCGGCGGCCATGAACGGCGTGGTCAGGCCGGTCAGCGGGATGACCATGGTGACGCCGCCGATGACCACGAAGCACTGCAGGGCCATGGTGAACGCCAGCCCGGCGGCCAGCAGCTTGCCGAAGGTGTCCCGGGTGCCCAGGGCGGCCCGCATGATCCGGGTCACCAGCAGCACGAACAGCATGATGATGGCCGCCAGTCCGACGAACCCGAGCTCCTCACCGAAGGAGGCGATGATCATGTCCGAGTTCGCGAAGGCCACGATGTCCGGACGGCCCCCGCCCAGCCCGGTGCCCAGCAGGCCACCGGAGGCCAGGCCGAACAGGCCCTGGACGATCTGGTAGCTGCCGGCCCCCCGGTTGTAGACCTCGGGGTCGAAGGCGTTGAGCCAGGCGTCCACCCGCAGGCCGACGTGGGAGATGGTGTTGACGGCGATCACCCCGCCCACGGCGACCAGGGACAGGCCGAGCAGGATCCAGGAGGTCCGCGAGGTGGCGAGGTAGATCATGGCCATGAACAGGCCGAAGAACAGGATGGCGGAACCCAGGTCCCGCTGGAACACCAGCACGCCCATGGAGATCAGCCAGGCCACCACGAGCGGGCCCATGTCCCGGAACCGTGGGAACGTGATCGGACCGATCCGCTTGCCGGCCAGCAGGATCAGGTCCCGGTTGGCCGAGAGGTATCCCGCGAAGAAGACGGCCAGCGTGACCTTGGCGACCTCACCGGGCTGGAACGAGCCGACGCCGAGGTTGATCCAGATCCGGGCCCCGTTGATCTCCATGCCCAGTCCGGGAACGAGCGGGAGCAGGAGCAGGAGGCCGGAGATGGCCAGGAACAGGTAGGGCCAGCGGCGCAGGATCCGGTGGTCCTTCAGCAGCCACAGCAGCGCGATCGCGGCACCCATGGCGACCACGGTCCAGATCAGCTGGCGGGAGGCGGCATTGTCCCCCTCGGCGATGTCGATCCGGTGGATCATCGCGATGCCGAGCCCGTTGAGCGTCACGACGATGGGGAGGATGTAGGGGTCCGCGTAGCGGGCCTTGAGGCGCAGCACGAGATGGAACAGCAGGGCCATGATCGCCAGCACGGCGCCCTGGACCCAGTACTCCGGGGTGATCTCCCGGTCCATGCCGATGGCGCCGAGCAGGTTGGCTCCGACCCCGATGCACAGTCCGAGCAGGAGCAGGAGGAGTTCGGTGTTGCGGCGCGGACGCACCGGGACGACGACCTGGTGCATCAACCGGCACCCCCGGAGGGGCTCGGGCTGGTGGGGGGCTCCGGCGAGGGGCTCCCGGACGGCGTGGCCGTCCTGGTCGCGCCGTCGGTTCCGCCCGGGCTGGGAGACCCGGAGGGCCGCGGAGTGGGGGGTGGTGCAGGGGTCACGGAGTTCTCCAGGTCGGCGACGATCTCCTGGGCGTGTTCCAGGTCCCGGGCGGGCAGGCCGGACTCGACACGCTGGCGGGTGTAGGACGGCAGGTCGTCCAGCAGCACGGAGGTCTCGGTGTCCAGGTGGGACAGCGTGATCGGTCCCAGCCTCTGGGACACCCCGTTGTAGATGGCCACCCGGCCCTCATGTGACCCCACGTAGTACTGCGTCTGGGTCCAGAGATAACCCCAGGTCAGGACGACGGCGAAGATCAGTGCCAGCAGGGCGGTGAACACCGGGATGAACACCGACCGGCGGCGGCGGGCCGGATGGTCGGCCACCCGTTCCCCCGTGTCGCCGCGGCCGGGATCGTCCGCCCCCGGATCAGCTGGTCGGCTGCCGCCGATCAGCTCCGAGGCGGCACTCGCGGCCAGGGGGTCCAGCGGCGGCGCGGTGTCGGACTCGGTGGCGCCCGCGCCGGTCAACAGCGTGGCTGCCCGCTTCTGGGTGCTGCGCCGGGTGACGATGGGGATCTGGCCGGTGTCGGTGGCCTGGGCGGCCGCGCCGACCAGGACGTGCGGACGGGACTCCAGGTCCTCGCGCAGCAGGGAGCCGGAGACCGGGCCGGTCTCCGCAGGTGTCGCGGCGGCCAGGGCCTCGTCGGACAGCTGCGCGCGGGGCGGGACGGCGGCCTCCTCGGCGGTGGACTCCGCCACCTCGAGGACCACCACCGTGACGTTGTCCGGCGCCCCGCCGGCGAGGGTGAGGTCCACCAGCTCGTCGGCAATGGCCTGCAGGTCCCGTCGGTGCCGCAGCTTCTGCTCGATGGTGGTCGGGGAGACCACGGCGGTCAGCCCGTCCGAGCAGAGCAGCCAGCGCTCCCCGGGCGCGGCGGGGAGAGCCGAGATGTCCAGCTCGGGTGAGGCGTCCACGTCACCCAGCACCCGCATCAGCACGTTCTTGTGCGGGTGGGACTCGGCCTCGGCGGGGTCCAGCCGGCCCTCGTCCACGAGTCGCTGGACGAAGGTGTGGTCCACGCTGACCTGTTCGAAGGACCCGTCCTTGAGGCGGTAGGCGCGGGAGTCGCCGATGTGGGCCAGGTGCAGGGTCTCGCCCGCGAGCAGGAGCGCGGTGCAGGTGGTGCCCATCCCGGCGAGCTTGGGGCTGGCGTGCACCAGGTCGTTGAGGATCAGGTTCGCGTTCTGGATCTCGTCCGGCAGCACCGTGGACGGGTCCGGGTACCCCGTGGCGTCCAGCACCGCGAGGTCCAGGACGGTCGAGGCACTGGCCACGTCCCCGCCGACGTGTCCGCCCATGCCGTCGGCGACGACGGCGAGGTGGAGGCCGGCATAGGCGGAGTCGTCGTTCTTCGACCTGACCCTGCCCACATCGGACCGCGCGGCGAAACGAAGGACCAGTGGCATCGGGTTCAGGACCTCAGCTCCAGCACCGTCTTGCCGATGCGGATGGGCGTGCCCGGCTCGACCGCGACCGTGCGGGACAGCGGGTTGCCACTCACAAAGGTGCCGTTGGTGGAGCCCAGGTCCTCGAGGAACCAGCGTGAACCCTGCGGGAAGAGCCGGGCGTGGCGGCCCGAGACGTAGTCGTCCTCCAGGACCAGGTCGGCATCCTCCGCCCGGCCGAGCAGCAGCGGTGTGCCGTTGAGCTGGATCACGGTGTCCTTCAGCGGGCCTTCCGTGATCGCGAGCCGGGTGGCCAGCGGGCGCGTGGTCGGCGTGGTGGCCGACGGCCCGCCGGGGGTGGACGGCGTCGTGGAGGAACCGCCCGGGGCAGCGGACGTACCGCCACCGGCACCGGCAGCGGCGGGTGTCCCGGCCCCGCTACGGGAACGGACCTTGTTCCGGGCACCCACCATCAGGTCACGGCCCTGGGAGGAGACGATGGAGATGATGAGGATCCACATGACCAACAGCAGGCCCATGCGCAGGGCGGCTACGGCGAGTTCGCTCACTGGTCACCTCCACGGTTCCTGGCCGGTAGCTTGCGGAAGACCATGGTGACCCGGCCCATGGTGATCCGGTCCCCGTCACGCAGCACGGTGGACCCGTCCACCTTACGGTCATTGACGTAGAAGCCGTTGGTCGAGCCGAGGTCGACCGCCATGACGGTCGACCCGCGGGTGATCACCTCCAGGTGACGGCGCGAGACCCCGGTGTCGTCCACCAGGATGTCCGCGTCCGCCGAACGGCCGAGCACGATCGAGTCCGCGTTGATCGCGTACTTGCGTCCATCGATCTCCAGGACCGGCTGCAGGGGGACGTCGGCGTCCGCCGGGCGGGCCCGGGGCCCGGGGCTGGAGGTCCGGGGGGCCGCGGGCGCCACGGCGGCCGGGGGGACCGGCGACGGGCCCGGGGAGGGAGAGGGCGTGGGGCGAGGTGCCGGCTCACGCTCCACCGGCGCGGAGGGCGCGACGTCGGCTGAGCCGGTCGCCGTGGGAGCGGCGCCGGAGCCGCCCGCCTGGTGAGCCCCGCCGGTGCGGTCGGAGACGGCCTCGATCCCGAGCTTGCCGGGGCGCAGGGCGCCGTCCTCGACGAAGGTGACCCGGACCGGACCGTGCAGGGTGTAACCCTGGTCCTGGGCGTGGTGGATGGCCTCGTCACACAATTCCTCGGCCAGGGCGGAGCCCCACTTGCGGGCCAGCTCGAAGTCAGGGGTGGAGAAGGACACGGTGAAGACATTGGGCACGAGGGTGCGGCCCTCGGAGAGGGCCATGGCCTCGTCGTCCATGGCCAGTCTGAGGGCATTGGCGATCTCGACCGGCTTCACCGCGCGGGTGCCACCGGCCGAGAAGGCCGACTGCACGGCCTTCTCCAGGCCGCGCTCGAGGTTGTCCAGAAGACCCACGCGGGGTTCTCCTTTCCGCAGATGTCTGTGTCGATAGTACGCGGCCGGGGTGAGGGAACAGTGAGAGGCCGGACCGTCGCGGATTGCAGAGTGGTTGCGATGGGGCCCGGGCAGGGGGCCGGTGGGGTATCAGTGGCTGCGTCGGGGCCCGAAGATCGGGTGTCCGCCCCGCCTTCGTCCCCGATTTGGGATTCGGGGAAGGTTGTGGCTAAGATGGATCCTGCTGTTCTGACCGGCACGGAGGAATCCGTAAGGCCTTTCGTCCGGGAAGACAGACCAGCAATCTCGCGCGAGTGGCGGAATTGGCAGACGCGCTGGCTTCAGGTGCCAGTGTCCTTACGGACGTGGGGGTTCAAGTCCCCCCTCGCGCACGCGAGTCGACAAAGGCCCCGGACCATCGGTCCGGGGCCTTCGTCATGAGTACGGCGACGTCGTGCGGTGGGGTTCGCATGCGCGTGGTCCGCCCCCGCAGCGACCCAGCCTGGAATCAGCGCGGCGCGACGAAATGGCCCGTGACGGCCCTGGCCACGACCGCCTCGAGCAAGCGCAGGCCCGCGATCATGTCCTCGTCACTGGTGTACTCCCGCTCGTTGTGCGAGATGCCCTCCGCACTGGGGACGAACAGCATGATGGTGGGGACCAGGTCCTTGAGGTTCGTGGAGTCGTGGCCGGCCAGGGTCCGCACCACGCGATGGGGCAGGCCCAGTCCCTCGGCGCACTCGCGGGCCAGCTCCATGCCGGCCCGGTCGTAGGCCTTGGCGTCCCACAGGTGCTCGGCCCCGCGAACGATCTCCACCGACTCGCGGTCGGCGATCGCCTCGATGCGGCGCCGCAGGTCCGCGTCGGCTGCGGCGAGCCGCTGTGGGTCCGTACTGCGCAGGTCCATCAGCAGGTTCACCCGGTTGGCCACCACCACGGGGGAGTTGGGGTACACGGTGAACTCGCCGCACGAGGTGATGACCATCCCGTCGTCGTCCGTGAACTGTTCGGCGACCTCGCGGGCAGCCACCACCATGGACGACGCGGCGAACAGGGCGTCCCGGCGGTCCGCGATCACCGTGGCCCCGGTGTGCGCCTGCTCCCCGTGGACGGTGTACTCGTACTTGTTCGCGCCCCAGGTGGACTCCACCAGGCCGATGGTGGCTCCGGCGTCCTCGAGCGAGCGGCCCTGCTCGATGTGGATCTCCACGTACGCCGCGAGGTCGAGGCTGGCCTCGCCGATGGTCCGCAGGGACTGCAGGGCCTCGCGGACCGTGACGCCGTCCGGATCCCGGGTTGCCAGCGCCTGTTCGGCGTCCAGCTTGCCGGTGAAGACCGAACTGCCCATCATGGACGGCTTGAAGCGGCAGCCCTCCTCGTTGAACCAGTTGACGACCGCGATGTTGAACTCGGCCTCGTCCTCCGGGACGGCGTCGCGGACCGCCGCAGCGGCGTGGGCCGCGGCGAGGACCCCGTAGGCGCCGTCGAAGCGGCCGCCGGAGGGCTGGGAGTCCAGGTGAGAGCCGATCGCGATGTACGGGGCGCCCGGCACGAGCTCGAGCAGGGCGAACTGGTTGCCGATCCGGTCATAGCGCACCTCGAAGCCACGGGCCTCGCACAGCCCACGGAACCAGTTGCGCGTCTGGCCGTCGGCTTGGGTGCCGGCCTGGCGGTCCACCCCTCCTCCCGCGGTGGCGCCATGAGTGCTCATGGAGGCGAAGTCGGCGAGGAAGGCGGTGGCGTCGATGGACACGGCGTCGATGGTCACAGCGGGTCTCCTGGTTCTGTTCGGTGGTGGGATGATCGGACGCTGGTGGTCAGCGCCGGTGGGTGCAGGTACCGCCCACGAAGGTGGCCAGGACGTCCAGGTCGTTGAGGTCGTCTGCCTCCAGGGGCGAGCCGCTGAGGACGGCGACGTCGGCGAACTTGGCGCGGGCGAGGGTGCCGCGGGTGGCGGACTGGCCATTGGCCGTCGCCGACCACTCGGTGTAGGAACGCAGGGCCTGCTCGGCGGTGAGCCCCTCCTGCGCGCCGATGACGGCTCCGGTGTCGCTGCGCCGGTCGATGGCCGACTGCATGCCGCGCAGCATGTCGTTGTCCGCCACGGGCAGGTCGCTGGACCCGGCGAGGACGACACCGGCCTCCACCAGTGTCCGGCCGCGGTAGATCCAGTCCCGGCGGTGGTCGTCCAGGCGGTCGGCCATCTGGTCACCGATGGGCTGGAGGAATCCCGCCTGGGGGGTCACGGCCACGCCCAGCCGGCCCGCGCGGGCCACCTGGTCCGGACGGGAGACCCCGAAGTGCTCGATCCGGTTGGGCGCCCCGCGGAGGCCGAAGCTGTCCTGACAGTCCTCGATCAGGTCCAGGGCGAGGTCGATCGCCGCGTCGCCGATGGCGTGCAGCGCGATGGGCCAGCCGGCCCGGTATACCGCCTTCACCCGTTCGCGGTACTGCTCGGGGGTGTCCAACAGGTAACCGGTGTTTCCGTGGTGGCCGCAGAAGGACTCCGTGACCGCCGCCGTGCGCCCCAGCAGGGAGCCGTCGAGGAAGACCTTGACGTGACCGAAGCGGACGCGGTCCGTGCCGAAGGCGAAGCGCTCGCCGAGGCCCAGGCCCAGGGCGGTGCCCATGCCGTGGAAGTCCTGCGCGTGGCCGTCCACGGTGGACAGGGAGTCCAGTGCGGGCATGAGCTGGGCACGGGCGTGCAACCGGCCGGTCTCCGCGGCCAGCTGGTAGGCCGCGACCTCCGTGGGGCTATGGCCGATCCAGCCACCGCCGACCCCGGCCTCGGTGAAGCTGGTGATACCGAGTGCGGCGTAGCGGCGGGTGGCCGCGTCGAGTGCGTCGGCGATGTCCTCGGCCGCGTAGGGCAGCAGACGCCGCTGCAGCAGGCTCTGCGCGGTCTCCTCCAGCACGCCGGTGGGCCGGCCGGTGGCGTCCCGGACCACGGCACCGCCCGTGGGGTCGTTGAAACCGGGCTCCAGCGCGCCCACCGCCCGCAGCGTGGCGGTGTTGGTGATCGCCGAGTGCCCCGAGGTGTGCCGCAGGTAGAGCGGACGGTCCCCGGTGATCGCGTCCAGACGGTCGATGCTGGGGTACTGGCTGTCGTGGTCCTTGTCATTGAAACCGGTCCCGTGGATCCAGGCGTCCGGCTGGCCGTCGAGCCTGCGTACCTCCGCTTCGAGCATCGAGTACAGCTCCTCCAGCCCACGGGCGCGGTCCAGCGGGACGGCCTGCAGACCCAGTCCCCACCAGGTGGTGTGGCAGTGCGCGTCGTTGAAGCCGGGCACGATCGTGGCGCCGTCGAAGCGCTCGGTGCTGCGGGCCGTCATGCCCTCGAGGTCCTCGTCGAACCCAACGACCATCCCGCCGATGACCCCCATCCGCCGGGCCCGAGGCCGTTGCGGGTCGAGGGTGAGGATGGTGTCCGCCTCGAACAGCTGGTCCAGCATCATGGCCTTGCTCCGGCGAACTCGGCCTCCGCGGTGTTGGCGGTGCCGGCCGGCATGGTCTCCCGGTCCACCACGAGGTGGATCAGGGCCGCCGTGCCGCTGGCCAGGGCGCGCTCGACGGCGCCCCGGACGCCAACTGTGGTCTCGACCCTCTCACCGAAGCCACCGAACGAGCGCATGAACGCGCCGAAGTCGGGATTCACCAGGTCCGTCCCGGAGACCCGGCCGGGGTACTCGCGCTGCTGGTGCGTCACGATGGTCCCGTACCGGCCGTTGTCCACCACGACGACGATCGGCGCTGCTCCCTCGGCGATCGCCACGGACAGCTCCTGGCCGTTCATCAGGAAGTCCCCGTCCCCGCAGACCGCGATGACGGTGCGGTCCGGGTGCACCAGGCTCGCGGCGACGGCCGCCGGCACGGCGAGCCCCATAGCCCCGTTCCGTGGCCCGACCAGGCTGTTGGGTGCCTCGTGCACCAGGTGCCGGTGGCCCCAGAGGGTGGCGTTGCCCGCGCCGTAGGTGCACACGCGGTCGGCCGGCAGCAGCTCGGCCAGGGCCCCGAAGGCGACCCCGAGGTCCACGCCCTCCGGCGGGTGCTCCGGGCCCGGCTGGGAGAAGCGGCGTTGGTCCGCGGCCAGCAACCGCATCCACTCCTCGCCGCGCTCGCCGCGGAGCCGGTCCGCCCCGAGCCGGGACAGGGCGTCCACGGCCGTGGCGGGGCCGGCCACCGCGAGCTCGTCGATCCGGCCGTGGTGCCTCAGGGCCTGCGGGTCCGGCATGGCGACCACGGTGGTGGGCTCGAACCCGGCCGTGTAACCCTCGCTGAGGACGTCACTGCGGCCGCAGCCGACGAAGAGCAGCAGGTCCGCCTCGAACAACCGGGAGGCCAGGGTGTCCGCCCGGCCGTACCCGAGCCAGCCGGCGTACGCGGGCGAGGAGTTGGGCACGGCGTCGTAGGCCCGCCAGTCCGCGGCGACCGGGATGCCGGCGGCCTCGGCCAGCGTGGCGAGGTCCGCACCCGTGGAACCGTGCCAGCCGTCCCCGCCGGCGATGAGCAGGGGACGCCGGGCCCCGGCGATCAGCTGTCCGATCCGCTCGAGTTGGTCTGCGTCGACGGACGGCCGGGCCACGGGACGGGGGGCCGGTGTCGGGGCCTCGGTCAGCTGGACCAGGACGTCCTCCGGCAGGCCCACCACCACCGGGCCCGGGCGGCCCGAGGCGGCCAGGTGCATGGCCTGGGCGATCACCTCGCCGGCACGGTCGGCGACCTCCACGGTCAGCACGCCCTTGGCGGTGGTACCGAACCAACCGTCCAGGCTGAACTCCTGGAACGACTCCTGGCCGCGGTCCCGGTGCGGGATCAATCCCACCATCAGCACCATGGCCGTGGCGTCCTGCCAGGCCGTGTGTACCGCGATCATCGCGTTGGCCGCGCCGGGCCCGCGGGTGACCATGGCCACGCCGGGGCGGCCGGTCAGCCGGCCCTCGGCCAGGGCCATGAAGCCGGCCCCGCCCTCCTGTCGGCAGACCACGGTGCGGATG
>JAPFFX010000242.1 GCA_026645375.1 Citricoccus sp. WCRC_4
ATCCTCGGACTTCCAAGACGCGATCTGGGTGGTCCTGATCTTCGTCGCCCTGGGATGGGGTGTCGGGAACTTCGTCGGGTTCCTCCTGGATCGCAGGCTTCAGGACCAGGTGCGCGTGGCGGAAGCCACCAAGCGCGCCGCGCGGGCGGCGCAGGATGAACGCAAGTCCCTGGCCCGCGACCTGCACGACATCGTGGCCCACAACCTCACGATCATCTCCATGCAGACGCGGGCTGCGCAGTACGCCGGCACGGATGAGGCCGCTCGCCACGCCGTCGACGTGGTGGGTCATTCGGCCACGGAAGCGCTGGCCGATCTCCGCCGCATGCTGTCCCTGCTCCAGGCGGAGGGCCTGGTCTCGGGGGACCAGGAGGCCGCACAGATCGAGCTCGGTGAGGGAGCGGCCGCCCTGGACCTCGAGTACGGCGCCGTGAAGTTCGGCCGAATGCTCGAGGGCCTGGGCATCGAGACCCACGTGGAGACGGCAGGACTCGACCAGGACATCCCTCGGAGCGTCCAGACAGCCCTGTACCGCGTCCTCCAGGAGGCGGTGACGAACGTGGCCAAGCATTCAGCCGAGGGGGGCCAATGCAATATCTGCATTCGCGTGAACGACGACCGGCTGGAACTCGCCGTGGACAACACGCTTCCGGTCCGTGGCGCGCCAGCCCGGGCGGGATGGAACTCCTCCGGCAGCGGCCTGATCGGCATGCGGGACCGGGTCGACGCGTTCGGGGGAACGATGAGTTCGCAACGGGACGGCAGTTGGTGGCGAGTCAGGGCAGAGGTGCCCCTCGAGGAAGCCACAGCATAATGTGACCTGGGTCACATTAGACGCCGAAAGTCTAGCCAAAAGTCTAATGGTGACGGGCTGGGGCTCGCGGATAACCTAAAGGAGCCCCATGAGACGGTGCACACGGATCAGGACGGTGGAATCAGCCCGGGGGGATACGGGCCCACCAACCTATAATCCGCTGAGAGGCGGTGGCCAAGCCACCGCCTCTCAGGTGTTTAACGCCCATCCTCCGAGGGCAACATCGAAGCTGACGAGGGCGTCTGCTGAACCGCCCCGGCCCGAGTATGACGTCGGCTGATCGCGGCCCCGCGTTAAAGTGGCTGGAATGAACGCCGTGTCTGGCGCCTCCGCCGGAGATCCGGTGCGCGCTCGCTCCTCCTGGGTCCCGATCGTCATCGCCGGCGTGGCGGCGGCCATGCACATCTGGAAGCTGCCGGAGGCCCTGTCCTACATCCAGCAGGACCTGGGCATGACGCTGGTCGAATCCGGCGTGCTGCTGGGCATCGTCCAGGTCGGCTCCATGCTGCTGGGCCTGGGTGTCTCCCTGTTCTCCGAGGTGATCGGACTGCGGCGGACGCTGCTGATCGGCATGGCACTGCTGACGGTCGGGTCGCTGGCCGGGGCCTTCGCGGACTCGACCGGGTTCCTCATGGCCACCCGTGCACTCGAGGGCGTGGGCTTCCTGATGGCAACGGTCGTCGCGCCGCCGCTGATCCGGCTCACGGCGCACCCCGCCCGGGCGAACATCGCGCTGGGCTGGTGGGGCGCCTTCCAGGGCATCGCCACGTTCCTGGCGGTCCTGACCTCGACCCTGCTGCTGACCGCCGTGAGCTGGCAGGTCTGGTGGGTCGCCATGGCCGTGATCACAGCCGCGACGATTCCGCTGTTGCTGATGTTCGTCGCCCCGCCACCGGCGGGGCGTCAGGCCAACGTGCGGCTGGCCGCGCGTCGGGTGGCGGCCACCGTGAAGACCTCCACGCCCTGGATCGCCGGCGTCGTCTTCGCCTGCTACACCCTGCAGTGGGGTTCGGTGATCGGCTTCCTGCCCACCATCTTCGACGAGGCCGGCGTCGGGGGACTGTGGCCCGGCATCGTCACCGCCGTCGTCGGCGGTCTGAACGGCGTCGGCAACATCGTGACCGGCCGCCTGCACCAGCACGGGATACCGATGCGGCGACTGATCCTCATCGGCCTCATCACGATGGGGGTGACCTCGGTGATCACCTTCGCCCCGGACTGGAGTGGTGTGCGCGGCGGGCTCGCCGTCCAGATCGTGGCCGTCGCACTGTTCTCCGGGGTCGGCGCCCTGATCCCGGCGTCCCTGAACCGGATCGCCGTGGACATCGCTCCGCCCGACGGGTCGCCGGCTGCGGTCGTGGGCCTGATGGTCCAGATCTACAACGGGGCGAACTTCATCGGCCCGATCATCCTCGCGGCCATCGCCACGGCGGCCGGCAGCTGGCACTACTCGTGGATCATGACCGGTGCGGCGACCCTGCTGGGGGTCCTGCTGGCCGCGAGCTTCCTGTCGGAACGGCAACTGGGGCTGGACTTCCGCCACCACGGCTGACACCGCACCGGCGCGGGATCAGTTACAGCCCTCGGGGCCGCAGGCCTGGCCGTCGAGACCGGCACCGGTGGCCGCGCCCGACCCTGCGGCCACGGGCTGCACCATCTGCAGCGGCTGGATCTCAGACCAGGCCTGCTGCAGGGCCTGGGTGAACGACTCCGTCGGCTGGGCCCCGGAGATGCCGTAGGTGCGGCCGAGCACGAAGAACGGGACGCCGGTGACCCCCAGGGCCCGGGCCGTGGCCAGGTCCTGCTTCACGGCGGTCTCCCACCGGTCCTCGGTCAGTGCCTCGCGCACCTGGGCCTGTGACAGCCCTGCAGCCGTGCCCAGCCGGACCAGCACCTGCTCGTCACCGATGTCCAGGCCCTGTTCGAAGTGGGCCCGGAACAGCTGCTCCTCCAGGGCCTCCGCGGTCTGCAGGGCCTCGGCCTTGGCGCGCTGGATGACGCGATGGGCCTTCCACGAGTTCGCCACCACGAGGTTGTCGAAGTCGTACTCCAGGTCCTCGCCGCGTGCCTGCTCGGTGACGTGCGCGAGCATCCGGGTCACCTGCTCGCGGGGCATGCCCTTGGTCTGGGCCAGGTAGTCCACCTCGCTGCGGTGGTCATGCTCGGGCAGGGAGGGGTCCAGCTGATAGCTCTTCCACTCCACCTCGACCTGGTCCCGGTGTTCGAAGGACTCCAGCGCCCTCTCGAACCGGCGCTTGCCGATGAAGCACCAGGGGCAGGCCACGTCAGAAAAAATCTCGATCTTCACAACCAGGCATAACCCTGGATCAGCGGCGCGGTATTCCTCAGGCCGTCAGGACTGCCGCAGGCCACCCTGCCAGAGAGCGGCGAAGGGGGTATTGCCCGCGACCCGCTGGCGGATGCCCTCGGTGACGAACTCCTTGGCACGGCGGGCCGCATCCAGGGGAGCGGCACCCTTGGCGAGCTCCGCGGTCACGGCTGCCGCCAGCGAGCAGCCGGCGCCGGACACCGCGTGCTCACCGATCTTGGGGGCGGACAGCACCTCGAGGGTCTCACCGTCGTAGTAGACGTCGACGGCGTCGGGCCCGGACAACCGGACCCCGCCCTTGGCCAGCACGGCGGCGCCGGAGACCTCGTGGATGCGCTTCGCGGCGTCCTTCAGGTCGCCCAGGGAGTCGATGGTCATCCCGGAGAGCTGCTCGGACTCGAAGTGGTTCGGCGTGGTGAAGGTGGCCAGGGGCAGCAGTTCGGCCTTGAGGGCCTGGTCGGTGTCCAGGGCGTGGCCGGGCTCCTGGCCCTTGCAGATGAGTACCGGGTCGAGGACCACGTGGTCCCAGTCCTGGGTCCTCAGGGCGGTGGCCACGGTCGAGATGGTGGCCGGGGACCCCATCATGCCGAGCTTGGTGGTCTTCAGCTGTCCGGCGTAGTCGGCCTGGATCGCCTCGAGTTGGTGGGCGATGACATGGGGTTCCACGGGAACGAACCGATGGTTCCAGTCATCCTGCGGGTCGAACGCCACGATGCAGGTCAGGGCCACCATGCCGAAGGCGCCGAGCTCCTGGAAGGTCTTCAGGTCGGCCTGGGCGCCGGCGCCACCGGTGGCCTCCGATCCGGCGATGGTCAGGGCGAGAGCGGGGCTGTGCACGTCGTACGGGTCAGTCGTGGGCATGCGCACCATGTTAATCCCCGTTCCCGGCGCCGGGCGCAGCGCGGCGCCGACAGCAGGGGGCGGGGGGGCGTCGACCGGGGCCTGGGCCGTCAGCCCTCGGCGGTCGCGCTCCCGGCGGAGGCGCCCGGGGCGGCACCCTCGCCAGGCGCCTCGCCAGGTGCCTGGCCGGCGTCGTCCCCGGGGCGGACCACGGTGACCAGGGGGCGGGCCAGGGTCCGGCCCAGGGCCATCAGGATGGCCGCCGGGAATCCGACGACCGGGATGAGCATGGGCACCAGGCCGCTGACCCCGGAGAACAACACGGCCAGGCCGTAGAGCATGCCGACCAGGGCATAGCCCAGCACATGGATCCACTGGTTGAGCTTGAACCGGAACAACCAGTTGACCAGCAGGCACAGCGGCAGGCCGATGACCATGCCGGCCAGCCCCACGATGCTCAGCAGCGGGGTCAGCGAACCATAGGCCTGAAGGGCCGGGACGAGGCTGAGGACCAGGACGATGGCGGCCATCAGCAGGTTCGGGACCAGCCAGGCGACCAGGAAGCCGTACAGGGACATCTTCAGGCGCGGGCGGGACCCGGCGGGGACCGTGCCCCGCCGGCGGCGGCTCGGCTTGACCGGGATGGGGGTCGTCATGGGGTGGCTCCAGAACTGGCAGGGGGCGCGCGGGCCGTGCCAGTCTACCGTCGGGGCCGGTTCGTGGCGTCAGGCGGCGACGCCGGCCGGGAAGTTTCGCGGCCCGCGCGGCGTTGTACCGGAGTTGCGGCCGAACCGGCCGCGCCTCGCACCGACCGGAGGGCAGCCATGCTCGAGATCTTGACCGGGTCCGGACTGGCCACGGCCGCCGGCCTCAACGCGTACATCCCCATGCTCGTGCTGGGGCTGCTGGACCGCTTCACGTCCCTGGTGGAGCTGCCGAGCGCCTGGCAGTGGCTCTCCCACGACGTCACCCTGTGGATCATCGCGGCGCTGCTCGTGCTGGAGGTGGTGGCGGACAAGATCCCGGTGCTGGACAGCCTCAACGACGCCGTGCAGACCGTCATCCGGCCTGCCGCCGGCGGCATCACCTTCGCCTCCGGGGTCGGGACGGAGACGGTCACCGTCCAGGACCCCGGTGCGCTGTTCGCCGGCGAGGCGTGGATCCCGGTGGCGGTCGGTGCGGGGCTGGCGCTGCTCGTCCACCTGTTCAAGGCCACCACCCGCGCCGGCGCGAACACCGCCACGGCCGGGGCCGCCGCCCCGGTGCTGTCCACCGCGGAGGACACCGCGTCCATCCTCCTGGCCCTGACGGCAGTGCTCCTCCCGGTGTCCGTGGGGATCCTGCTGGTCCTGATCGTGGCGGGGCTGTGGCTGCTCGGCCGGCAGGTCCTCCGCCGCCGTCACCGGGACCGCCTGATGAGCCGTGAGGACCGGTACTTCGCCGTCTGACCGGCGTGGGACCGAGGTGCGGGCCTTCCCTGGGAGGGCGGCCGCGCCGGACGTGTGACAAAATTGGTGACAATCCAGGCCATCGTGGCCGGCGAGCGGGGAGGCATCCATGGCGACCGGAACCAGGACGGGTACGACGGTGACCGCGGCGGACGTGGCCGCGCGGATCCGGGAGGCCATCTCCGCCGGTGACCTGGTGCCCAACCAGCGGCTCGTCGAGGCCGATCTGGCCGAGGCCTACGGTGCCAGCCGCGGGCACGTCCGCACCGCGCTGGGGGAGCTGACGGTCGAGGGGCTCGTGGAGCGGATCCAGAACCGCGGCGCCCGGGTGCGCTCGGTCCCCCTGGAGGAGGCCCTCGAGATCGTCGAGGTGCGCGCGGCCCTCGAGGCGCTGTGCGCCGCGCGGGCCGCCGAGCGGATCACCGACGAGCAGGCCGAGGAGCTGCGGGCCATCGGGAGGGCCATGGAGGCCGCCGTCCGCGACCGCGACCAGTCGGCCTACGCGCGGGGCAACACCGACCTGCACGGCATGCTCATCCGGGTGTCCGGCCAGCGGACGGCCGCGGCGACCATCGACCGGCTGCGTGCCCAGGCCGTGCGTTTCCAGTACCGCCTCTCCGCCCGCCCCGGTCGGTCCCAGCAGTCCCTGCCCGAGCACCTGGCCATCATCGAGGCGGTCTGTGCGCGGGATCCGGAGGGTGCCGCGCGGGCGATGCGGGAGCACCTGGCATCGGTGTCCGAGGCGATCGTCGAGTCCACCCGGGACTGAGCCGGTCACCGGCCGGCCGCACGGGAGCGGCCCGGAGCCCCCGGAGGGCGCCGGCGAGCCGGAGGCCGGTGACGCCGGACGACAGCCGCCCGACGACGTGCCCGCTGTCGGGTCCGGACGTGCGGACCCGGGCATCGTCACCGGGCGGCTGACGTGTGGTGGCGTGGCCGGGGGTCAGTCCGTGCGGACCGTCCGGGGATCGACGTTCCGGGCCGTGAAGATCAGCAGTCCGGAGGCCAGGATGGGGAGGATGCCCCACCACAGGGCCGCATTGATCCACCCGCTGCCGGCCGCGAGGGTGGCGGTGATCAGCAGGCCGCCGACGATCGCACCGACCTGGCCGGCCGCGTTGATGATCGAACTGCCGGTGGCGCGGGTGTGGACGGGGTAGCTCTCGCCGGTGAAGAACAGCAGGGCCGAGAAGGGGCCGATCAGGAAGAAGAGCCCGGCGCTGTAGAACGCCACGATGAGGGCGAAGTTCCCGCTGGGCGCCTGGATCATGATGAAGAACGAGACGGCACAGAGGATCCAGCCGAATCCGATCGCGTTGCGGCGGCCGATCCGGTCACCCAGCCACCCGTGGAACAGGTACCCGGCGAAGGCCGTGGCATTGGAGATGATCAGGATCAGCAGCGCGTTGTCGAAAGCGATGTCCTTGCCGTCGGGCGCCGTCAACAGTGAGGTGCCCAGGATCGAGAAGGCCAGGACGCCCAGCCAGTTCAGGAGGAAGGCGCCACCGATCGACAGGGTGGACCGCAGTGACTCGCCCCGGAAGACCGACACGAGGGGGCTGTCCTGGGCGGTGATGTCGATGCCGTACTTCACGCCCAGGCGCTGGGCCTCCGTCTCGTCCCCGGACTTGAGGAGCTGGTCGATCCGGTGCCGACGGGCGAACTGCGGGCTCTCCTTGAGCCAGCGCCCGGCGATGATGATGAACACGGAGGGGACGGCGGCGACGATGAAGCAGAGCTCCCACCCTCCGACCGGGAAGAGCAGGTAGACGGACCCGGCCGCGAGGACGGAGCCGATCGGCCAGCCGGACTGGACCAGCGAGTAGATGAGGCCGCGGCGCCGGGCCTTGGCCGGGTCGTTGTGGCTGTGGGCGAACATCTCGTTGAGGTAGGCCGCGTTGATGGCCTGCTCCGCGTATCCGAGGCCGGCGAGCGAACGCACGAGGACCAGGAAGACGATCCCCAGTCCCGCGGTGACTCCGGCGACCCAGCCGACCGTCGCGGTCAGCAGGGAGGCGACGGCGGCACCGGCGACGGCGATGAGGATGCCCTTGCGGCGGCCGATCCGGTCCACGATCGGACCGATCGCGAAGGCCACGAGCGCCGTGCCGGCCGTGACCCAGGTGTTGATCTCGGTCGACTGTGCCGCCGTCCATCCGAGGTCCGAGGCCAACTGCGGCAGGAGGTTTCCGAAGAGGACGAAGTCATAGACGGCGAAGGTCCAGGCGAAGAAGCAGATCCAGGTGGCCAGCCGGACGTCCTTGGGGGTGATGTCAGTGGAGTCGACCTGCAGGGTTTGGGTAGTGGTCATGACGGTTCCTTGGGGGAGGAGGACAGCAGGAGGGGGTGAGGGGACAGCGGGTGGGGAGGGGGCTGCCGTCGGGACGACGCCGAGGGCAGGGAGCACGAGGGGGACGATCCGGAACCGGTGCGTGACTGACCGGTCCTGGACCGCCCCCCTCGGTGGTGGTGCGTCAGGTCAGGAGACGGAGCTGAGGTGTGCCCCCTGCCGTTCCCGCCTCTCGGCGGTGGCCGTCAGGTCGACCGTGAGCTGGCCGTTGACGTCCTTGAGGACCACGCCGTAGTCCCGGGTGGCGGCCTCGGCGGTGGTGAAGCCGTCCAGCACGTCCTCGAGGACCTTCAGCGGATCCCGCGTGAGCGGATCCCCGAAACCGCCAGCGCTGGGCACGGTGATCTGGAGGGAGTCGCCGGCCTTCAGCTGCCGACCGGTGACCTTGGACGGCCAGGACTCCTCACCGTCCCGGCCGGGGTTCTTCACGAGAGAGGCGTTGAGGCCGTCGTGACCGCCCTCGGCGCCCCAGGGGACATCGGACTCGTGGCGTTCGCCCTCGCAGGTGACCACGGTGTCCGTCAGGAAGGTGTTCTCCCGCACGATGCCGATGCCGCCGCGGAACTCGCCGGCGGCTGCCGGTTCGGACCGCAGCTCGTAGCGGTCGGTGCGCATCGGGAACCGCCACTCCAGCTCCTCGATCGGGTTGTTGCGGGTGTTGGCGATGAGGTTGTCCACGGAGTCCGGGCCGTCACTGGTGGAGCGGGCGCCGTAGGAGCCTTCGTTGACCTCGAGGTACACCCAGTACTCGCCCTGCTTCTCGTCCCACCCGGAGTAGGACATGAAGTGGATGTGGGCGGAGTTGCCGGCGGTGACACGTTCGGGGATGACCGGGGCGAGGGCCCGCAGGGCCAGGTCGACGGCGCGCTGCACCTGGGAGAACCGGGAGAACGTGGCCGCGG
>JAPFFX010000011.1 GCA_026645375.1 Citricoccus sp. WCRC_4
GTCGGCCTCGTCGAGCATCGACTGCGGGATCTCCACGCCCATGGCCTCGGCGGCCTTCGGGTTGACGTAGAGCTCCAGTTCGGTGGGCGTCTCGACCGGCATGGTGGCAGGATCGGCGTCCTCGGTGAGGATGCGCACGGCCATCTCGGCGGTCTGGGCGCCCAGCTTCTCGTAGTTCAGGCCGTAGGTGGCCACGGCCCCGCGCTCCACCGAGTCGCCCTCGGCCGCGATGACCGGGATCTTCTGGTTCTGGGCCACGCCCAACAGGGACTCGAGGGCGGAGACGACGGCGTTGTCGGTCGGCACGTAGAACGCGTCCACGTCCAGGGAGTTGGCAGCCTGCTGCACCTCGGAGGAGTTCGAGACCGTGGCCTCGACGATCTCCAGGCCCAGTTCGTCGGCGGCCTCCTTGGCCCACTCGACCTGGACCTCCGAGTTGACCTCACCGGAGGAGTACACGACGCCCACCCGCTTGGCCTCGGGGGACAGCTCCTTGAGCAGCTGCAGCTGCTCCTGCACCGGGTTGGCGTCCGAGGTGCCGGTGACGTTCGCGCCCGGGGCCTCGAGGGAGTCGACGAGCTTGGCGGTCACCGGATCGGTCACGGCGGTGAACAGCACCGGGATGTCGCTGACCGCCTGGGCCACGGTCAGGGCCGAGGGGGTGGCGACGGCCAGGATCAGGTCCGGCTCGGCCGAGGCGAAGGTGCCGGCGATGGTGTTCGCGGTGGCCTGGTCACCCTGCGCGTTCTGCACGTCGAGGGTGACGTCCAGGCCGGCCTCCTCGAGGCCCTCCTCGAAGCCCTTGCGGGCGGCGTCCAGGGAGGGGTGGGTGACGAACTGGGAGATGGCGATGTTGTACGACTGGGCGTTGGCCTCGGTGCCCTCGCCGCCGCCTGCCGTGGCCTCACCGCCGTTGCCGGAACCCCCGCAGGCGGTCAGTGCGAGGGCGGAGACGGCCAGCAGGGCCCCGGCACGGAGCCCGGTGCGGGCCTTGTGGGTGCGAATCATGGTGATGGTCCTTTCCATGCCACGGTCCCCGGCGGATGGACGCAGGCTGCGCCGTCGGGTGGGATGACCGGGGACGTTGGAAGTCAAGAATAGACGTGACGCGCAACACAATGCACCACAACGCGCCCTCTCCGTGGAAAATCCCGTTCCAGGGGCCCGGATCAGCAGACCTTCTGTTCTCATCCCGGTGGAGAAGCCGTCCGGATCAGGACGTCTGGTCCGCCGGGCGGCCCCACCGCAGACGGGCCGCGGGCCGGCCGCCCCGGCGACTAGACTGGCCGGTGCCATGTCCCAGTCCCCCGCCGCCACCGTCCGCCTGGAGTATCCACCGCAGTTGCCGGTCTCGGCCGAGCGGGACACCATCAAGGATGCCATCCGGGACCACCAGGTGGTCATCGTGGCCGGGGAGACCGGTTCGGGCAAGACCACCCAGTTGCCCAAGATGCTCCTGGAGCTGGCCCTGGACCCGGACGAGCCGGCGGTGTCCGGCACCGGCATGATCGGGCACACCCAGCCGCGCCGGCTGGCCGCCCGGTCCGTGGCCGAGCGCATCGCCCACGAACTCGGCACCCCGATCGGCACGGACGTGGGCTACCAGGTCCGGTTCACCGCCGAGACCTCGGCGGACACCCGGGTGAAGGTCATGACGGACGGCATCCTGCTGGCCGAGATCCAGCACGACCGGCTGTTGTCCAAGTACGCGGCCATCATCATCGACGAGGCCCATGAGCGCAGCCTGAACATCGACGTGCTGCTGGGCTATCTCAAGCGGGTCCTGCCCGAGCGGCCGGACCTGCGCGTGGTCATCACCTCCGCCACGATCGACCCGGAGTCCTTCGCCGCGCACTTCGCCCTGCCGGCCCCGGACGCCGCGCCCGGCGACGCCCCCGTGCCGGCCCCGATCATCGAGGTCTCCGGGCGCACCTATCCGGTGGAGATCCGCTACCGACCGCTGGACCAGCCCCGGCTGCAGGACGATCCCGACGACGACGCCGACGATGACGAGGACGCCCGGGACCCGGTGGACGCGGTCTGCGACGCCGTCGACGAGCTCTCCCGGGAGGCCCCCGGGGACATCCTGGTGTTCTTCTCCGGCGAGCGGGAGATCCGCGATGCAGCCGAGGCGCTGGCCCCGCGCGTCGCGGCCAACCGGCGGCTGGGGAACACGGAGGTGCTGCCGCTGTATGGCCGGTTGTCCATGGCCGAGCAGCACCGGGTGTTCTCCCCCGGCGGACGCCGGCGGATCATCCTGGCCACGAACGTCGCCGAGACGTCCCTGACGGTGCCGGGCATCAAGTACGTCATCGACACCGGCACCGCCCGGATCTCCCGGTACTCCCACCGCACCAAGGTCCAGCGGCTGCCGATCGAGCGGATCAGCCAGGCCAGCGCCAACCAGCGCTCGGGCCGGTGCGGGCGCACCTCGGACGGCATCGCGATCCGCCTGTACTCCGAGGAGGACTTCGTCTCCCGGCCGGAGTTCACCGACCCGGAGATCCTGCGCACCAACCTCTCCGCGGTCATCCTGCAGATGTGCTCGATGGGCGTGGCCCGTACCCCCGCCGACGTCGGGGACTTCCCGTTCCTGCAGGCCCCGGACTCCCGCCAGGTCACCGACGGCGCCACCGTGCTCACCGAGCTCGGCGCGCTGAACAGCGGCCAGCCCGACGCACGGGGCAAGGCCTACCCCAAGGGCACGATCACCCCGGTGGGGCGCAAGCTGGCGCGGCTGCCGGTGGACCCGCGCCTGGGCCGGATGATCGTCGAGGCCGGCGAGCGCGGCTGCGTGCGAGAGGTCATGGTCCTGGCCGCGGCCCTGACCATCCAGGACCCCCGGGAACGCCCCACCGAGCAGCGGGCCCAGGCCGACGAGCAGCACGCCCGGTTCAAGGACGAGAACTCGGACTTCTCCGCTCTGCTGAACCTGTGGTCCTACCTGCGCGAACGGCAGAAGGAACTCTCCGGCAACCAGTTCCGCAGGATGTGCCGCAGCGAGTACATCAACTACCTGCGGGTGCGCGAGTGGCAGGACCTCGTCCAGCAACTGCGCCAGCTGGCCAGGCCCCTGGGCATCTCGGTCTCGCCCGGCCCGGTGGACCCGGTGGGGCAGCACGAGGCGGTGCACCGGTCCCTGCTGTCCGGGCTGCTGTCCCACATCGGCTCCTGGGACGAGCGCAAGCGTGAATACCTGGGCGCCCGGAACACCCGGTTCGCGGTGTTCCCCGGCTCGGCCCTGTTCAAGAAGCGCCACGCCTTCGTCATGGCGGCCGAACTCGTGGAGACCTCCCGGCTCTGGGCGCGGATGGTGGCGAGGATCGACCCGGACTGGGCGGTGGAGGCGGCCGGTGCCCTGGCCAAGCGCACCTACAACGAACCGCACTGGTCCCGCCGCTCCGGCTCCGTGGTGGCCCGGGAGAAGGTCACGCTGTTCGGGGTCACCCTCATCCCCGACCGCCCGGTGCAATTCTGGAGGATCGACCCGGCCCTGTCCCGCGAGCTGTTCATCCGGCACGCGCTGGTGGAGGGTGACTGGAAGACCCGTCACCACTTCTTCGCCCGCAATCGCCAGGCCCTGGCCGAGGTCGAGGAACTGGAGACACGGCTGCGCCGGCGGGACCTGCGCGTCTCGGACCAGGACCTGTTCGAGTTCTACGACGCCCGGATCCCCGCCACGGTCGTCTCCGAACGGCACTTCGACTCGTGGTGGAAGAAGGCCCGGCACCGGAGTCCGGAACTGCTCGACCTCGACCCGCAGGCCCTGCTGGCCGTGGACACCGATCAGCTGGACACCGGCCAGTTCCCCACCACCTTCCACCACCCCACGGCCGGTGGCGGGATCGACCTGGAGCTGTCCTACGACTTCAACCCGGCCGCCACGGCGGGCGAACCGGACGGCATCACGGTCATCATCCCGGTCCTGATGCTCAACCAGATGGACCCGGAGCGCTTCCGGTGGCTGGTCCCGGGGTTGCGCGTGGAGCTGGTGACCGCGCTGATCAAGTCACTGCCCAAGGCCGTGCGGAAGAACTTCGTTCCGGCCCCGGACGTGGCCCGGGCCGCCGTCGAGCGCCTGGAGCAGGACGCCGACCCGCAGGTCGACGACCTGCTGCCCGCGCTGGAACTGGCGTTGCGCCGGCTCCGGGGCTTCGTCATCCCGCCGGGATCCTGGGACCTCTCCGCGGTGCCGCCGCACCTGGTGCCCGACTACCGGGTGGTCGACGGCCGCGGTGCGGTGATCGGCGGCGGCCAGGACCTGGCCGCCCTCCAGGACCGGCTGGCCGGGCAGAACCGCACGGCCATCGCCGAATCGCTGGCGCGTGCGGCCGGCGGCCCCGCGGCAGGGCCCGACGGCGGCTCCCCGTCC
>JAPFFX010000037.1 GCA_026645375.1 Citricoccus sp. WCRC_4
ATGACCACCGGGCCCGGCCCGTTCTCGTCAGGGAGCGCGGGCCGGCGTCGTGGGGGACGACGCCGGCCCGGCCCGCTCAGGCGGCCAGCCAGAGGTCCGGGCCGAACACCTCGTAGTGGATGTCCGTGGCCGGGATGCCGGCGGCGATCGCCTGGGAGCGCACGGCCTTCATGAACGGCAGCGGTCCGCAGAGGTAGACCTTGGCGTCGGCCGGAAGGTCGACGGCGGCCAGGTCCATGAACCCGGTGCGCGGCGCGAGGTCGGCGGTGGCACCCGTGGCGTCCTCCAGCCACAGGGTGAGGTCGGCGTTCGGCAGCGAGGAGAGCGACTGGCGCATCTGCTCCTTCAGGGCCCAGTCCTCCTCCGTGCGCTCGGCGTGCAGGACCATGACCTGCCGGTCCGAGGACTCCGCGGCCAGGGTCTGCAGGACCGAGGCGCTGGGGGTGCAGCCGATCCCGGCCGTGGCCAGCACGATGGGCGCCTGGGACTGGTCCAGCTCGATGTCCCCGTAGGGGTTGGACAGCTCGACGACGTCACCCACCTGCACGCCGTGGTGCAGGAACGGGGAGACCTCCCCGCCCTCGTCCAGCTTGGTGGTGAACACGCGGGTGGTGGTCGAGGTCGCGTCCTCGGACAGGGAGTACTGGCGGCACTGGCGCAGGCCGTCGGCCAGGCGCACGCGCACGGAGACGTACTGGCCCGGGCGGGCGACCGTGGCCGGGGTCGCGTCTGCGGGTTCCAGGCGGAAGGTGACGCTGCCGCGGCCGGCGGGCTCCTTGGCGACCACGCGCCACGGGGACCAGGCCTGGTCGTTGGCCTGCTGGGCGTACAGCCCCTTCTCGATCTTGATGAGGGCGTCGGCCATCAGCCAGTACACCTCGGTCCAGGCCGCGGCCACCTCCTCGGTGACGGCGTCGCCCAGCACGTCCACGATGGCCGCGAACAGGTGCTCGTAGACGATGGGGTACTGATCCTCGACGATGCCCAGGGAGGTGTGCTTGTGGGCGATGCGGGTCAGGACCTTCTCCGGGAGGGTGTCCGGGTGCTCCACGAGATGGGAGGCGAAGGAGGCGATGGAGCCGGCCAGTGCCTTCTGCTGGGTGCCGTTGCGCTGGTTGGCGCGGCTGAAGATGCCGTCGAGCAGCTCGGGGCGCGCGGCGAACATGCGGGCGTAGAACCTCGGGGTGATCTCGTCCAGGTGGGCTGCCACCACGGGAAGCGTGGCCTCGATGACGGGGCGGGCGGTGTCCGAGAGCATGTCGACTCCTTCGTCGGTGAAACTTGCTTAGCGTATGCAAGATTGACACTCTGATTTCTACACCTCGTAGAAGTCCAGGTCAAAACGAGCGCGTCACACCCGTCCACAGAACGCCCCGCAACGCCCCGGCGGGTTGCGGGGCGTAGCGGGGGCGCGCTGGTGGAGGGGGTCCCGACGGTGGCGGCGGCAGTGGTGGCGGGGGCCGGCGGTGGTGCGGTCGCGATCCCGGTGGTGCGGGGGAGGGCGGTCAGCGGACCGCCGGTGTCGGCAGTCGGACGGGCTCGAGCGGGCCGGTCAGCTGGGCGACCGTGGTCCCGTCCAGTTCCGCGTAGAAGGCCTCCCGCGCCCGGGACAGCGCGGAACGCAGCCGGCAGCCGTCCAGCAGCGGACAGGGCCGGCCGCCGTCGGTCATGGCACCGGTGCAGTCCACGATGTCCGGCTGGGTGTCGAGGTCGCGCAACAGGCGGCCCACGGACAGCTCCAGGCCGACCGGGGTGATGCGGGCCCCGCCGTGGCGCCCGCGCGAGACCTCGAGGGCGCCGCGGTTCTTGAGCTCCAGGACCGCCTTGCTGACATGGTTGTAGGGGATCCCGACGGACTCGGCGATCTCCCGACCGGTCATCTGCCGGTCCGGCTGGGCGCCCAGGAGCATGAGGGTGCGCAGGCAGACGTCACCGAACGCGTTGAGCTTCACCCCTCCATTGTCCCAGATCCAGGACCGCGGGACCTCGAGGTACTGCTACTGCACAACCCACCGGGCGAGGAGCCGTGTCCACGGTGAGGCGGTGTGCCGGTTAGCGTGTCCCTGCCGGCTGGAATACTGGGCGCATGGTGGACGAAGAGTACGGCCAGGCAGATACCGACCTCCTGACGGGGGGCGGCGCCGAGCGCTCGGACGGCCTGAAGGGCGAGGCGCTGGAGATCCTGCGCCGGCTCGTGGGCCATCCAGACGCGCAGTTCCACGAGGGGCAGTACGAGGCGATCGAGGCGCTGGTCGCCCACCGCCGCCGCGCCCTCGTGGTGCAGCGCACCGGCTGGGGGAAGTCCGCGGTCTACTTCGTGGCCTCCCTGCTCCTGCGGGCCCGGGGTGCCGGACCGACCCTCATCGTCTCCCCGCTGTTGGCCCTGATGCGGGACCAGGTCGCCGCCGCCGCCCGGGCCGGGGTGCGGGCGGAGGCCATCAACTCGGCGAACGCCACCGAGTGGGACCTGGTCCAGCAGCGCCTCGCCGAGGACTCCGTGGACGTCCTGTTGGTGTCCCCGGAGCGGTTGAACAACCCCCACTTCCGGGACGTGCAGTTGCCGGACCTCATCCGCCGCACCGGGATGCTCGTGGTGGACGAGGCGCACTGCATCTCGGACTGGGGCCATGACTTCCGGCCGGACTATCGGCGGATCCGGGACCTCATCGCCCAGCTGCCGGGCTCCGGCGACCGCCGCGTCCCCGTCCTGGCCACCACCGCCACGGCCAATGCCCGGGTCGTCCAGGACGTCGCAGAACAGCTCGGCGTCGCCAGCACCGAGGAGGTCTTCGTCCTGAGGGGCCCCCTCGCCCGGTCGTCGTTGCGGATGGGCGTGTTGAGGATGGCCAGTCCGGCCAGCCGGCTGGCATGGCTGCTCACCCACCTGGATGACTTCCCCGGTTCCGGGATCGTCTATGCGCTCACCGTGTCCGCGGCAGAGGACACGGCCAGGGCCCTGCGCGAGGCCGGGCACGAGGTAGCCGCGTACACCGGCCGGACGGATCCGGAACAGCGCGCAGAGCTGGAACAGGGGCTGAAGGAGAACCGGGTCAAGGCCCTCGTGGCCACCTCTGCGCTCGGCATGGGGTTCGACAAGCCGGACCTCGGATTCGTGATCCACGTGGGAGCACCCAGCTCCCCGGTCGCCTACTACCAGCAGGTCGGCCGTGCGGGCCGTGCCACGGACCATGCGGACGTGCTCCTGCTGCCGGGCACGGAGGACCGGGACATCTGGCGCTACTTCGCCACCACGTCCATGCCGGACGAGCACCGGGCCCGCTCGGTGCTGACCGAGCTGGAGGCGGCCGGCCGGCCACTGTCCGTGCCCGCCCTGGAGACCCGCGTGGACGTCAAGCGCACCCCGCTGGAACTCCTGCTGAAGGTGCTGGCCGTGGACGGGGCGGTCGAGCGGACGCAGGGAGGCTGGCAGCGCACCCGCCAGGCGTGGACCTATGACGGCGAGCGGTACGGCCGGGTCGCGGCGGCCAGGGTGCACGAGGAGAACCTCATGCTGGACTACGAGAACACCACCGGTTGCCGGATGGAGTTCCTCTCCCGGGTGCTCGACGACCCCGAGGCCTCCCCGTGCGGGCGGTGCGACAACTGTGCCGGCCCCTGGTATCCCACCGCGGTGGCGGAGACGGCCCGGGACAGCGCCTCGCGGGCCCTGGGCCGCGTCGGCGTGCCCATCGAACCCCGCCGGACCTGGCCGAGCGGGATGGACCGGCTCGGCGTACCGCTGAAGGGCCGGATCCCCGAGGAACTGCAGAACGGCGAGGGCCGGGCCGTGGCCCGCCTGACCGACCTGGGCTGGGGAGGCAGGCTGCGGACCCTCTTCGCCGCCACCCGCGAGGGTGTGCTCGATGCGCCCATCGACGAGGACCTGCTGCAGGCGGCCGTCAAGGTCCTGACGGCCTGGGAGTGGGAGCGGCGGCCGATTGCCGTGGTCTCCATTCCGTCGGCGTCGCGGCACCAGCTGGTCACCTCGTTCGCCGAGGGGATCGCGCGGATCGGGCGGTTGCCCTATCTGGGCCAGCTCGAGTTCGCCAGTGACGTCCCGCGCAGCGAGTCCGGCGGGAACAGCGCGTTCCG
>JAPFFX010000029.1 GCA_026645375.1 Citricoccus sp. WCRC_4
GCGAGCCAGGATGCCGGGGTGTTCTTCACCGTGCCCAACCTGGAGCAGTTGCGCCGGGGCGGTCGCATCGGGACGGTGGCGGGCCTGCTGGGGTCCCTGCTGCACGTCAAGCCGGTGCTCACGCTCGAGGACGGGGTGGTCTCCCTGGTCGACCGGCCCCGCACCACGGCCCGGGCGACGGAGCGTCTGGTCGAACTGGTCCGGGAGGCGGCGGAGGACTCGGACACGCCGGGACCCTCCGACCGCATCGCGGTCCACGGCTTCGGCAACCAGGAGGCCGCCCACGAACTTGCCGGCCGCCTGCAGAGCCTGTCCGCGATGCCCGTACCTGTGATCCGGCTTCCCGCGGTGCTGGCCGCGCACCTGGGCCTGGGAGCGCTCGGGGTCACGATGAACCCGGTACCCACTCCACAGCCTGCCTCCTGAGGGCGTGTCGCCCCGTCCCGACGCCAGGTGGTGCCCGCGGGCCCGTTCCGTCGAGCGAGGGTGGAGGCATGGGACGCCACAGCCAGGACGACGCCTCCGTCACGGAGGACTGGGAGCAGCCGCCTCCGGTGGCCCCCCTGTGGCGGGCGCGCATCGTGACCTCCGCCGTGCTGCTGCTGGCGGTGATCGCCGCCACGTGGTGGGCCGTCAGCTGGCTGACGTCACCGACCGGGCCGACGGGTGCCCCGGCTCCACAGACCGTCGCCCTCGAGAGCCGGGATGGGCACCGCGGCAGTGACGGCCAGGGCGATGAGCAGCTACCGGGCACGGAGCCGGCCGCGCCGGATGCGGCAGCCCTCGGACCCTCCGGGGCAGGCCAGCCGGGTACCGGCCGGTCACCAGGGGCACAGGACGACGGCACGACGGGCACCGCATCCGGGGCCCTGATCGTGCACGTGGCCGGGGAGGTCCACGAGCCGGGTCTCGTGGAGCTGCCGCCCGGTTCCCGCGTGGCCGACGCCCTCCATGCCGCCGGCGGGTCGACGACGCGGGCGAGACTCGACCTGCTGAACCTCGCCGCCCCGGCCGTGGACGCCAGCCAGATCCTCGTGCCCGGGCCGGACACCCCGGTGGCGACCGGTGGGACGGAAGCGGGCGGTGGTTCCGGAGGAACGCCGGCGATCGCTGACCCGGGTGCCCCCGGCTCCACGAGCGGCACGGTGAACGTCAATACGGCGGACGCCGCCACCCTCGAGCAGCTGCCCGGCATCGGCCCCGCGCTGGCCGGCCGGATCGTCGAGCACCGCGAGCAGGTCGGACCCTACGGGTCACTGGCGGACCTGGACGCGGTGTCCGGCATCGGCCCGGCCATGATGGAACGCCTCGACGGGCTCGTCAGCTGGTGAGACGGCCCTGAGTTGGCTCGATGGACACAGGAAAGCCTCGACGCGTCCAGGAGGAGAGATTGTCCTAGCCGATCCTTGGCAGGGATTCTTTCCTTCTTCTCTCCAGGTTCAGTCTTCACTGGTGGTGGTGGGCCTGGAGCGTTGGCGGTCCGCCCCTCGGGGGTCCCTGCTCAGTCGTTCGCAGAAGGTCAAGGGTCGTGCGCGCAGGGTCAAGTGGAGTGAATCGGTCGAACATATGGTGATACAAAACACACCTCGTTCCCACACCGAGATTGGACCATCATGACTACAGGTCTGGCAGAACTGCTCCTCGTCAATGGCGTCATCGATACCCTGAGCGCGGAGGTGCCGCGCGTCTCCGCGCTCGCCGTTCGCGGCGGCAGGGTCGCCGCCGTCGGGGACGATGCGTTGGAACTGCAGGGTCCTGACACCGAGGTGGTGGACCTGGCCGGGGCCTACGTGATGCCCGGCCTGCTGGACGTGCACAACCACCATCTGCTCGCCGGGCAGATGGACCTGTTCGAGATCAACGCCGTGCCGACATTGGCCCTGGACGCGTTTCTCGACGCTGTGGCCGACTACGCGGCGGGGCTGGGGCCGGGCGAGTGGGTGATCGGCGGCAGCTGGGGCTCGGGCCTGCTGAACGAGCTGAACTCGGTTGAGTCCCTGCAGCGGTTGGACGAGGCCACCGGCGGGCGTCCTGCCCTGTTCAAGGACGATTCCAAGCACAATCGCTGGGCGAACTCGGTGGCCCTGGAGCTGGCCGGCATCGGCGCGGATACCCCTGATCCGGAGGGCGGGCAGATCCTGCGCGACGCGGAGGGACGGGCCACCGGTGTGCTGATCGAGTCCGCCGGGGCTGCGCTGGAGAAGCTGCGCGAACGGCTGAACCCGACCTCCGTGGAGGACATCGCCCGGGCGGCCCGCCGGGGCATCGAGATCCTGCATTCCTACGGCATCACCGCCTTCCAGGACGCCGCGGCCACCGTACAGCTCATGCAGGCCCTGAAACGCCTCGACGAACAGGGTGAACTGCACGCCTGGGTGGTCACCAGCATGCTGGCCAACGACTTCATCTTCGGCGCGGAACCCTTGGGGGAGGGGATCATCGCCGAACGCGACGCGACGCGCTCGGAGCACCACCGTCCGGACTTCATCAAGATCTTCCTGGACGGCGTCCCACCGGCCGGGACGGCCGCCTTCATCGAGCCCTACCTGGAGGGGGTCGGCTTCCCGACCTGCCACCACGGGCACACCACGATGGAGGCCTCCGAGCTCGAGGGATGGCTGCTGCGCACCGCCGAGCGGGGGATCTCCGCCAAGATCCACTGCACCGGTGACGCCTCGGTCCGCCTGGTGCTGGACACCGTGGAGAAAGTGAGGGCGGCCGGCCACCATGAACCGCGATACCACGTGGCCCACGGCCAGTTCGTCCACCCCGACGACATCGCCCGCTTCGCCGAACTCGGCGTGGTGGCCGATATCTCCCCCGCGCTGTGGTTCCCCGGGGTGATCCCGCAGGCCATCCAGTCCGTCCTGGGGGAGGATCGGGGTTCCCGGTTGCAGCCCAATCGCGCGCTCCTGGACGCCGGGGCGACGGTAGCCGGGGGTTCGGACTGGCCGGTCAGCGTCTCCCCGAACGTGTGGGAGGGCGTCTACGGGCTCATCACCCGGCAGGACCCCACCGGCCAGTTCCCCGGCACGCTGTGGCCGGAGCAGGCCATCACCCTCGACGAAGCGATCCGGGTCTACACCACCGCCGCCGCTGAGGCCATGGGCCTGTCGGAGGTGGTCGGCACCCTGGCCCCGGGCAAGGCCGCGGACTTCGTGGTCCTGAGTGACAACCCCCATGAGGTCGACGTCGAGCAGATCCCGCGGATCACCGCCCGGCAGACCTGGTTCGCCGGCACCCGGGTCTTCACTGCCGCCGCACAGGTCTCCAGCGCCGCCACGCGCGCCTGACCACCCTCTCCGCCGCACCGCCCATCAGGGCGCCCTGTTCTCCGCGGAACTGGGCGCCTTCAGCCTGGCGACCGTGCCGGCATACCGCCGTCTATTGGACCCTGGCCGGACTGACCGCCCTGTGCCTGCCCGTGGCCTCGAAGATTGGCGGTGGGGCCCTTCGGACGGCCACTTCCCTGCACACTAGCGCCGCAGCGAAGCGGCCGATGGGTCGCCTCGTGGCAGGTCTGGCGGCCGTCCCGCTGTTCTACGTGTGTTCTACGTGGCCTGAGCGGGCCGTGGTCTTTCATGGCGCGGATCTCGGCCGACGCCGGAATCGACCTGTCCGCGACCAGTGTGGTCCTGGCCTGCCCTCAGTCCACCTCAGCAAGCTCGGCGGTCCCCAGATGATGAACACCACCGACCTGATGATCGGCGCCGGACTCGCGCTCGGCCCGGTGATCAGTGGCATGCTCATCGAATCCGGAGGGTTCACCGCGGTGAACACCTTCTCCCTGGTCACTATCGTGGCCTCGCTGATGTGCGTGCTGGTCTTGCAGCGCAACCGACACGCCCTACTGCAGCCGACGGCATAGTCGGCCGCGGAACGCCTGTGTGGGGGGCCCGCCCCCCGGGCAACGTACCCGGGTGTTGGGAGTGCGACATCGACCCCCCCGGCGCAGCGTGGACACTCCGCGTCTCGGACTTCGCTACGGCGTGGGAGCGAGGCTTTCGTGCCACGCGCACCGATTACCTGTCAATACTCGTTGTCCTCGTGTATCAGCTGACAAGGGGCTTCACAGGGGCATGGCCGTATCGTCGCCCCTCGCGGAAGACGTACCGGAGATCGGCACCAGTACACATGAGGTACGCACGATACTTGCCAGGGTCTGACCGGTTTTGCCTAGGGTCATGGAGGGGCGTCTGATCGGCGCGGGATATCCCACCTGTTCCTCCCGCGCCGATCCAACCGGGCGCCCCGGGTGCCCCGGGCGGAAAGTCGCATACCAGTTTCGAGTTCAGCAGCGAGCTCTTGATGCCACTCCCAGGAGGGGTCTATGGAGCATGAACTGCGAATACACCTACGGGCTGAGGTATTGCCGGGGCCGATCCGGCTGGATGCCGCAGGATGCCTGACCCAGGACAACTGCACTGACTTGCTCGGCATCCTCGACCGGGCGGTCGCCCTGTCAGGATGTCCCAGCATCACGGTCAGCCTGGCCGGCCCGGAACACCTGGAGCCTGGTGCCGGGGACGTCCTGAGACACTGTGTCACCGCATGGGAACACGGGTCCGGGGTGCCGGGTCAGGAACCCCTGGAGGTACCGCCGGTGATCAGCATCCATACTCCTTCCCGGCCCCGCCACTGCTCCGCCCCGCACTTGGCGAGGACCTATGAGGGTCTCCAGCTGGGCGGTCCGGCCCGGTTGATCCGTGCCGACCGCCTGCCCGAGAGGCCCGAGAGTCGTGTTTGAGCGTGCTGACCGTCCGGCGCGCGAACCGTGCGCGGAGCGTCCATGGTCCGGTCTCATCCTTGGCCCCATCCTCAGCGAAACCGCGCCCCGGGCGAAGTCGCCCCGCGCCTGGGGTCGTACCCACCAGGGGTTGTTCGGGTCACATCGAAAACGGGAGCGATGAGATGACCAGTTCCATGCACGCACCCTCTCAGGGTGGGACGCAGACCAGAGCAGATGGCCCGGATCCGACGCTCCGGGTGTTGAAGGTCGGCCCGATGGTCCACGGGGGCCACTGCGTGGCTCAACACCTGGGTCGAGTGATATTTGTCCGACATGCGATACCCGGTGAGACCGTCGTGGCCCGGCTGATCGGAGCCGGCCCCTCGGACCGGTACTACTGGGCTGACACCGTCAAGGTGCTGGGGGCCTCGGAGTTCCGACGGGCCCATCCATGGAAGTTGGCGGACCCACTGCGGGCGTATCAGGCCGGCCGGCGGCCGGTTGAGGGGGCGGAGCTCGGTCATATCGTCCTGGATCATCAGCGCCGGCTCAAAGCCCAGGTCTTCCGGGACACCCTCGACCGGGCCGGCCAGCCGAATGGAGACGACGTGGAGGTCCGCGTCAAGGGCATCGTGGCTGATGAGCCGGCGGGGTTGCACTGGCGCACCCGCACCGTGCTCGCCGTGTCACCGGCCGGCAGGGTGTCCCTGCCGGTATATCGCAGCCCGGAGCTGGTTCCGGTGCGCAACATCCCCCTGTCGGTGCCCGCCTACGATGACCTCCGTCTCTGGGACCTGCGCTTTACCGGTGCCGCGCGCGTCGAAGTCACCGCTGCTTCCCACGGTTCCCAGGTTCTGGTGAGTATCACCCCAGGGCCACAAGCTCCCGACGGCCGTCGGGTACGGCGGGACCAGATTGATGGTTGGCAACACCAGCTGGCCCGTTTGCCGGACCATGTCTCGGCCCAGGTCACCGTTCCGTCGCAAGAGCCGAACCGGTGGCCGGAGGTGATCCACCTCCACGGGGACGCCGCCATCCGGGAGCAAGTCGCCACCGAGCACCACGGGACCCGGACGTTCAAAGCCTGGGGCGACGGATCCTGGCCTGTCCACCGGGATGCCCCGATGACCCTGGTCGAATCGGTACTGTCAGCAGCACAGCCCCACTCCGGCCAGGTCGTGGCCGACCTGAACGCCGGTGCGGGTTTGTTCTCTGCTTTCCTGGCCGATGCCGTCGGCCCCCGGGGGGCAGTACTCTCCGTCGAACCGAACGTCCAGGACAGTCAGGCCGCACAGGCCAACCTGCGTGAGTTGCCCCAGGCGGTGGCCCTCACCGGCAGCGTCGAGCCGATTCTGGCCGGCTGGCTGCACACCCGGCAGGCCGGGATCGCCAGGGGACTGGCGGGCCGGAAGGTCGACACCGTGGTGCTGAACTCCCCGAACGCCGGCCCCGGTCTATCCGTCCTCCGCCAGGTCCACCAGATGCACCCCGCCCGTCTCGTCTACATCTCCGGCAACCCGGTCTCTCTGGCCCGCGACATGAACCACCTCAACCAGCAGGGCTGGCGCCTGGAACACGTGGACGTCTATGACCTGGCACCGAACACCCACCACCTGTCATCGGTCAGCCTGTTCACCCGCCGCTGAGATGCGCCCCGGCCTCAACCCACCATCCAGCACGGGCCAGGTGGCGTGCATGCTCTGGTGGGGCCGCCACCGCGAACCGTCTCCCGCCTCTCGGGGTTGACTCCGGCCGGACGAGCCAGCGGCACTTGTGGAGGAATGCACCGACGCCTGAACAGCCTGCTTCTATCCACTTACCGTGCACGAAGAGGTCCGATTACCGTCCGGTAGTCATTCCCTAAAAGCACAACGCCGCCTACAATCTGCTTCATCGAATCGACTCGAAGGTCCCGACGCGAAGGGGCCGCCTGGGGACGCGTGGGCGCGCAGGCCTAGAACAGGTATCCGCGCCGGCCCCTGGACCTCGTGGCTGCATTGGCGACGGTTTTGCCGTGGGCCTGTGAGTTGACGACGCCATCACGAGGGTTCCGGGGCATCACGGCTGACAACGGCCGTGCAGCTATCGAGCAATTGATGCTAATTACTGCGTCGGGTCGTACGTATCGCTTTCCGACGCGCACTTCAATCACCGAGGGGGAGCGAGCCTCACCTCAGGCGTCCGCCCTGCCCCCCGCACGCGCAAAGGGCAAGAAGATGTCATCAGTTCAAGAGCGAGATCGTGCATCGGGCACTCTCCGGAGTCGGCGGCGACGCGCTTCCACACTCCGGAGCGGCGCGACAGCCGTCCTTGCCGGGAGCCTCCTCATCAGCGGCGTGGCGCCCGCCGCCAGTGCGCCAGTACCGCTTGCCGGCCCCGAGCCAGTCGCCAGCAGCTGCAGGACCAACCCCCCGGAGAGCAGTATCGGGTCGAAGATGGCGTGGGAGATCCATCGTCTGGTCAACGAGCAACGGACGAACAACGGTGTTCCGGAGCTGGAAGTCGATCAGGGCGGTGTCACCAACGCTGCCATCAAGCACTCCAGGAACATGGCCAGAACCGGGATCGCCAGCCATGTGATCGACGGCAAAGGCCCCGCCGACCGGCTCCAGGACGAGAACGTCTCGTTCACCGCAGTGGGCGAGAACATCTACTACAGCTGGTGTCAGGTGAACGGCCAGCCCGGTTACAACGTCGACGACTTCGCGCAGAACGCGGTTTCCTGGTGGATGAACTCCCCAGGGCACCGCGCCAACATCCTCAACCCGGATTTCACCCACACCGGAATCGGCATCTGGGCGATCCCCCGCGATGGCAAGGGGTATATGTACGCCACCCAGGTATTCATCAAGCCCTGACCGCGCGACCGGAAGAACGACCATCCTTCGGACCGCCTCGCGGACCCTGGTCAGGGCGGGATCGGCGATCAGGTGTCGGCCTGGCTGGACCCTTTCGGCGGCGTGTACTTTTCGGAGGGCTTGAACCGCTGACTGTCCTCCCACCCAGGAGGAACGCCATGGCGCGAAAACCCACATCCGCGAACCACGCGTCGTCGGGTGGCGTCCTCGTTCGGGAGAATGGCATGCGGTCCACGGCCCTGGACGTTCGGCGCCCGGAGCAGGTCAACCACCGCAGACCCGCCAGAGACGCCCCACCGCACGTGCATCATGCATCCACGGAGGACGGACCATGAAAACCATGACCACAGCGCGCGTGTGCGCGACCCTGTCCGCGGCGGCACTCTTGCTCACCGCCAGCAACAGCATGGCTGAAGAACACCCGCGCCCCCAGGCGAAAGCCCAGGAGACGTGCCTCAGCACGGTAGCCACAATTGTCGGAACCGAGAAGAGCGAAGCGATCGAGGGCACCGCAGGCCACGACGTCATCGTCGGGCTCGGCGGAGACGACACGATCGACGGCCTTGGAGGTGACGATTACATCTGCGGAGACTACGGCGACCGGACGAACGGGAGGAAGCCGGGGCACGACATACTTTTCGGGGGCTCCGGGAACGACTACGTCCTGGGTGACGAGAAGAACGACACCATCCTTGACGATGACGGATACAACTTCCTCCTCGGCGGAGACGGTGACGACGCGATCCACGGCGGGGGACTCATTGATGGCGTCTGGGGTGAGGCCGGCAACGACCAGCTCTATGGCTACGAAGGCAACGATGAGATGGACGGGGGTACTGGCAAGGATGTCCTGCGCGGGGGAGCGGACGACGATGTCCTGAACGGGAACGAGGGCAACGACAAGCTGAACGGCGGGAACGGCAGCAATACCAACGACGGCGGCCAGGGGAGGGACCGGTGCGTGGACCCCACCACCGCCCAGGGGGCACGGAACTGCGAGATTCCGTAAGGTCCATCTCACCATCGGCCATCCACCTCCTTCTCCCGGGAGCCGCCTGAGGAGGGCCGCGAAGCAAGCAGGACCACTCGCAGCAGATGTCGTTGCTGTCGGCGTCGCGGTACCAGGAATACTCGGGGTTGATGCCGGTGACGTGAGGTGGGGATCGTAACCGGTGGTCTGTTGCGGCGCCGTGGTCGATGACCACCGCGAGCCTGCCGGGAACAGCCGCGGTCACCACCCGCAGCGCCCACTGCACAGAGGACGGGTGACGGTTTGTCGTCCCCGGTCGGGGGTCGCGTCGGTGCATGGTCCGGCATGGCGGGGGACGGTAGAGGCATGGGATGCCACAGTCACTCAGATGCCCCGTTACCCCTGGAAAGCTGTGATGAACCGGTTCTGGCGGTAATCGCCCCGTGGTCTGATGTCAGTCGGCTGGTCTCGAGTCGATCCCGACCACCGGGCCAGCTCTGATGGAGCCGCCCGACGGGTCGGTCAGGTGATGACGCCGCCTCCGGCGGGCAAGCTCCCTCGCCCCGTAGACATCCGGCTCGTGCCGGCCCTCCTTCT
>JAPFFX010000036.1 GCA_026645375.1 Citricoccus sp. WCRC_4
CCGGGACGTCCTCCGGGCGGCACACGGTGACGCGGTCCAGCCCGAGGGCGGCGGCGTTGTCCCGGCACAGCTGGGCCGCCCGGTCGTTGACCTCCACGGCGGTGACCTCTGCCTGCGGGCTGGACAGCCCGAGCGTGAGCGCCAGCGGCCCCCAGCCGCAGCCGATGTCCAGGAACCGGCCCGTCGGCGGGGGCCCGGGGACGGTGCGCAGCATCGCCGCCGTGCCCTTGTCCAGGCCCTCCGGGGAGAAGATGCCGTTCGCCGTCTGCACGGAGACCTGCCGGTCGGCCAGGGTGAGCGTGATCCGGCGTCGACGCTCGGGCGTGGCCGGGTCGGCGGAGAAGTAGTGTGCGGAGTCCATCACCGCCCGATGTTACTTGACAGGGGCCGTACACTGGACGGCATGTGGATTTCCCTGCGCTGAGCCTGAGTGAGCGACTGCTCACGGCTCCGGACCGATGACTCCCCGCGCTGACGGGTCGAGGATCGCTCCGTGATGGCAACCCACCCGTCCAGCACCGTCCCGAACGCCCCGCCGTGGAATCGGCGTCGTTCGCCGTGCACCCGCTCGGTCCCGCGCAGCGTCGCGGCCGACGGCCGATTCCCCGGGAGGTCCACCCATGGCCCCGAAGAACCCCATCCCCAGCGGCACGCCAGACCCTTCGGGCGTCCGTCCGAGCGACTACCCTAGATACCACGCATCTTCCAAGGAGACCATGACCGAGAACCCCCAGCACGGGAACGACCAGCCGGACGAGTCCCAGATCCAGGACGTGATCGAACGCATCCTGGCCGCCGACGCGGCCAGCGCCTCCGTCGAGCACGGCGTCAGGCCCACCGAAGGCCGTGCCCTGGCCCTCTCCGACGGCGGTGACGGGCACACCGAGGCCGACGGCGAACAGTACGACCTCGCCGAACGCCAGGCCCTGCGCCGTGTCACCGGGCTCTCCACCGAGCTCGAGGACATGACCGAGGTCGAGTACCGGCAGTTGCGCCTCGAGCGCGTCGTGCTGGCCGGGCTCTGGTCCGAGGGCACCGCCGCGGACGCCGAGAATTCCCTGCGCGAGCTGGCGGCGCTCGCCGAGACCGCGGGCTCCGAGGTGCTCGACGGCCTCATCCAGCGCCGGCACACCCCGGATCCGGCCACCTTCCTCGGGAAGGGCAAGGCCGAGGAACTGCGGGACATCGTCGCGATGACCGGCGCGGACACCGTGGTCGTGGACTCGGAGCTGGCGCCCTCCCAGCGGCGTGCGCTCGAGGACGTGGTCCGGGTGAAGGTCATCGACCGCACCGCCCTGATCCTGGACATCTTCGCCCAGCACGCCAAGTCCCGCGAGGGCCGCGCCCAGGTGGAGCTGGCCCAGCTCGAGTACCTGCTGCCGCGACTGCGCGGCTGGGGTGAGTCCATGTCCCGTCAGGCCGGTGGCCGGGCGGCCGCCGGCGAGGGCATCGGCTCCCGCGGTCCCGGTGAGACGAAGATCGAGCTGGACCGCCGGCGGATCCGGACCCGGATGGCCAAGCTGCGCCGGGAGATCGCGGCCATGAAGCCCGCCCGCGAGACCAAGCGGGCCAACCGCCGCCGCAACAGGGTGCCGTCCGTGGCGATCGCCGGGTACACGAACGCCGGCAAGTCCTCGCTGCTGAACCGGCTGACCCATGCGGGGGTACTGGTGGAGAACGCCCTGTTCGCCACCCTGGACCCCACCGTGCGCAAGGCGGTCACCCCGGACGGGATCGGCTACACGCTCTCGGACACGGTTGGCTTCGTGCGGTCCCTGCCCACCCAGTTGGTCGAGGCGTTCCGCTCAACCCTGGAGGAGGTGGCGGACGCGGACGTGATCCTGCACGTCGTGGACGCCTCGCACCCGGACCCGGAGGGCCAGATCTCGGCGGTCCGCACCGTGCTGGCCGAGGTGGACGCGCGCCGGATTCCCGAGATCATCGTGCTGAACAAGGCCGACGCCGCGGACCCGGTGGCGATCGCCCGGCTGCGCCAGCGCGAACCCCGCTCGGTGGTGGTCTCCGCCCGGACCGGTGAGGGCATCGCCGAGCTCGAGCGCGCCATCGCGGACGCCATCCCGCGTCCGGACGTGGCCCTGGACCTGCTCATCCCGTTCACGGACGGGGACGTGGTCTCCCGGTTGCACTCCCCGGATGCGGACATCATCTCCGAGACCTACGAGTCGGGAGGCACCCGGCTGCGGGTGCTGGTCCGCGAGGACCTCGCCGATGACCTGCGGCGTTTCTCCGTCGACCGGCCGGAACCGGCCGGGGCATGACGGACACGGCACAGCAGAGTGCTCCAGAGCAGGACGTGCTCGCCCGGACCGAGGCCGAGCGGCAGGCGCTGCAGTGGCTGGACGCCGCCGTCGAGGCGACCGGTGGGCAGCACCGCGACGGCCAGCGCCGCATGGTCGTGGAGGTGGCCCGCTCCCTGGAGTCCGGAACCCACCTGCTCGTACAGGCCGGCACCGGCACGGGTAAGTCGCTGGCCTACCTGGTGCCGGCACTGCAGCACGCCGTGGACGCCGAGGCCCCGGTCGTGGTCGCCACCGCCACCCTGGCCCTGCAGGCCCAGATCATGCGCCGCGACGCCCCGCGGCTGCTGGAGGCACTGCAGGACGAGCTGCCCCGGGAGATGACCGTGGCACTCGTCAAGGGGCGCTCCAACTACCTGTGCCGGCACAAGATCGACGGGGGTTTCCCCGAGGAGGACGGGCAGGCCCTGTTCGGCCTGGCCGACGACGGCGAGGCGATGGTCACCGGTGACGCGGGACCGACCAGCCCGCTGGGCCGGGAGGTCAAGCGACTGCGGGACTGGGCCGAGGAGACCGAGTCCGGGGACCGGGACGATCTCGAGCCCGGGGTGAGTGATCGGGCCTGGCGCCAGGTCTCGGTCTCGGCGGTCGACTGCATCGGCGCCCAGCGCTGCCCGATGGCCGCCGAGTGCTTCTCGGAACGGGCGCGGGCCGACGCGGCCGAGGCCGACGTGGTGGTGACCAACCACGCGATGCTGGCCATCAGCGCCTTCGAGGGCCTGGCCGTCCTGCCGGAGTTCGACGCGGTGATCGTGGACGAGGCCCACGAGCTGCAGGACCGGGTCACGGGGGCGGTGACCGGACAACTGTCCGGAGCCATCGTCCAGGCGGCCGGTTCCGCCGCACGCAAGCACACGGCGATCGCGGTCGAGGACCTGATGCAGGCCGGCGTCGGACTGGACGCTGCGTTCGCCGCCACCCCCACGGGACTCGTCCCGCGCGGGCCGGACGAGGTCCAGCAGAACGCCCTGCGGGCGGTCCGGGACGCGGCGCGGCAGGGGCTCAGCGAAACCAAGGGGCCCGGCGGAGCAGGCGGCTCCGCCGAGGCGGCCGACGGCGGCCGGCAGATGGCACGCTCCCGGCTCCAGGAAGTCCTCGAGGTGGCCGAGAGGATGCTCGACGCCGTCCCGGACGCGGACTACCCCGAGGTGCTGTGGGCCTCCCGTCCGGGACGCTTCGAGCCCGGGACCGGATGGGTCCCGGGTGACGAGACCGCCGCGCCGGTCTTGTGCGTCGCCCCGTTGTCGGTGGCCGGCCGGCTCCGGGAGGGGTTGTTCGGCCGGGCGACCACGGTCCTGACCTCCGCGACCTTGACGGTGGGGGAGTCCTTCGACCCCGTGGCGGGTTCGCTCGGGCTGCTCGGACCGGGCGCACCGCGATGGACCGGGGTGGACGTGGGCAGCCCCTTCGACTACCCGCGTCAGGGCGTGCTCTACGTGGCCCGGCACCTGCCCCGGCCCGGCCGGACCTCCTCCCCGGACGCCTACGACGAGCTCGAGTCCCTGCTGCGCGCCTCCGGGGGAGGGGCGCTGGGCCTGTTCTCCTCGAAGCGGGCGGCCGAGGACGCCGCCGCGGAGATGCGGAGCAGGCTGGGGGCGGCGCCCCAGGTCCTCTGCCAGGGCGATGCCACCCTCTCGGCTCTCGTCCGCCAGTTCGCCACCGAACCGGACACCTGCCTGTTCGGGACCATGAGCCTGTGGCAGGGCGTGGACGTGCCCGGGTCGGCCTGCCGTCTGGTGGTGATCGACCGGATCCCGTTCCCCCGCCCGGACGACCCCCTGGGGACCGCGCGCACCCGTGAGGTCAGCCGTCACGGCGGCAACGGGTTCATGGCCGTCTCGGCCGCGCACGCCGCCGTGAGGCTGGCACAGGGCGCCGGCCGGCTGATCAGGACCACCACGGACCGGGGGGTCGTGGCCGTGCTGGACCCCCGGCTGGCCACCGAACGCTACGGAGGGTTCCTGCGGTCCACCCTGCCGGACTTCTGGCCGACCACCGACCCGGCCGTGGTGCGGGGCGTGCTGGAGCGCCTGCGCGACCCGGCCTAGGGATCAGGAGCGGTCGACGGCCGAGAGCAGCTCCAGCACCTCGACCGTCCGGATGCCCCGCCAGTCCAGGCCCTGGCCGGGGCACCACGCGGGCCAGTCGACGTGCCAGCCCCCATCCGATTGCTGGCCCATGACGACCCGTTCGAGGTCTGCCCTGAGCTGTCTGTCGGTGAAGAGCCGGCGCGCGGGGGTCGCGGCACCCGGTTCGATGTCCACGGCGGACCACGGGTCGACGGCCAGGTCCCAGGGGTGCAGCCGTTCGCCGTCGGCCCCGCCTTCCACCGGCAGTGCACCATCGCGGTCCAGGCGGGACCGCCATGTCTCGATCGCCGCGGCCTCGGCAGGACCGTCGGTCCGGGGGCCCCGGTCCGCGGCCAGGAAGCGCAGGGCGTACTTGACGGCGTAGGCCGACAGCTCACCCTCCCGGAGCTGGGAGCGGCACCACGCCACGGCCGCCTCGGCCCAGCCGCCGATGAAGCCGGTCCGGAGTGCGGCGGCCGCGAAGCCGAAGGTGAGGTGGGATCCCCCGGGCAACGGCTGCACCCAGGGCGCGTGCGGCCAGGCCAGGGAGGGCTCGGTGACGAAGGGCAGTGAACCGTCGAGCCCGGACGCCGAGGCAGCCCACTCGAGCGCACTGCGGAACCAGGGGTGGTCGACCAGGTCCCACCCGGCCAGCAGGTCGAGGGCGGTGAGGGTGGCGAGGGGCTCGCTCACCGGGGAGCGGACATCGGGCTCGAGGCCGTGACCGAATCCGCCGTCGGGGTTGCGATACGCACCCAGCGCCGCCAGGACGCCCTCGGTGCCGCCCCCGTGCAGCAGCAGATCCAGGCGGCGGCGCTCCAGCAGTCGTCCCCGGGTGTAGACGAAGCGCTCGGCGTCCGCCACCCGGACGCCTCTCGGAAAGGGACGGTGGTTCATCGCCGCGCTCCGCATCAGTGTCCCGGTCAGAGGGCCCGCAGGACCGTGACCACCTTGCCCATGACCGTCGCCTCGTCTCCGAGGATCGGCTCATAGGCCGAATTCTGCGGCAGCAGCCAGGTGTGGCCGTCGCGCTGCCGGAACGTCTTGACGGTGGCCTCATCGTCCAGCAGGGCCGCCACGATGTCACCGTTCTGGGCCGAGTTCTGCTGGCGGACCACCACCCAGTCCCCGTCGCAGATCGCGGCGTCGACCATGGAGTCACCGGAGACTTTGAGCATGAACAGCTCGCCCTCCCCGGTGAGCTGGCGGGGGAGCGTCATGACGTCCTCGACCTGCTGGTCGGCCAGGATCGGCCCGCCGGCGGCGATGCGACCGACGAGCGGGACCGGGACGGACGTGCCCTCCACCGCGCCGGTGTGCAGGGCCGTGACCGGAGCCGGGCCGTCCACGGTGTCCGGTGCGCTCGTCGCGGCCGTCGACACGGGCTGTCCGTCCTCATCCAGCAGGACCTCCATGGCACGGGGCCGTCCCGGATCCTTGCGGATGTACCCCCACTTCTCCAGTTGGCCGAGCTGATGGGTCACCGAGGACAGGGAGGCCAGCCCGGCAGCGTCACCGATCTCCCGCA